>NZ_BAAGUV010000007.1:0-72308 GCF_054781215.1 Nocardioides pakistanensis
TGACGGCTGGGACGGTGTGTCGGAGGTCGGCCGGGCCTGGGTCGAGCGAGCCCGCGTGGTGCTCGGCGGGCGCCGACACCTCGACCTCCTGCCCGACGTGCCGGGGCAGCGCCGCGAGCCCTGGCCCTCCCCGCTGCGTGACCGGCTGCCAGCACTGCTGGCATCCCTGGCCGACGAGGCAGCCGTCGGGCAGGTCGTCGCCTTGGCCTCCGGCGACCCGCTGGTGTCCGGGGTCGCCACGACCCTGATCGACCTGCTCGGGGCTGACGAGGTGATTGTCGTCCCGGCGATCTCCTCGGTCGCGCTCGCACGGGCGGCGATGCGCTGGCCGGCGGAGAGCCATGCGGTCGTGAGCGTGGTGGGTCGCGACGTCGCGCTGGTGCGTCGTGAGCTCGCCCCTGGCCGTCGGATCCTGGTGCTCTCGTCCGATGAGCACACCCCGAGGGAGGTGGCCGCACTGCTGGTCGCGGAGGGGTACGGCGAGAGCGTGCTCACCGTCCTCGGCGACCTGGGCGGACGCGAGCACTCCTTCCTGTCCGACAAGGCCGCCATCCTCACCGGCACGGAGCTCGATCTGCCTCGGCTCAACGTCGTCGCGATCGACTGCGTCGGCCCGCGCCTGGGCGGTTGGGTCGCCGGTCTGCCCGACGACGCCTTCGCGCACGACGGCCAGCTGACCAAGCGCGACCTGCGCGCCAGCGCTCTCGCCCGGCTCGCCCCGACCCCGGGCGAGCACCTGTGGGATGTCGGCGCCGGCGCCGGTTCGGTCGGGATCGAGTGGATGCGCGCCCACCCGTCCTGCACGACGACGGCGGTCGAGGCGGACGCCGACCGTGCTGCGCGGATCATCCGCAACGCCACGAGTCTCGGTGTGCCGGGGCTCGAGGTCGTGCACGGACGGGCCCCCGGCGCGCTCGCCGGGCTCCGCCCGCCGGACGCCATCTTCGTCGGCGGCGGTGCCACCCGCGACGGGGTGATCGACGCCTGCCTGACGGCGCTGCGACCGGCCGGCCGGCTGGTGGTGCACGGCGTGACGCTCGAGACCGAGATGCTGCTCGGTCGGCTCTACCGCGAGCACGGCGGCGAGCTGACCCGAGTCTCGGTCGAGACCAGTGCACCGGTCGGCGCCTTCACCGGGTGGACTCCGGCCCGTGCCGTCACGCAGTGGGCACTGACGCGCTGACGCCGTACCTCTCCTCATGCAGGACGCTCGCCAACGGCGAGCGGTGCCGCCAGCCGTAGCGCTCCAGGTCAGGCACGTCCGGTAGCTCCGAGACGGCGCCGACGCAGAGCCACGCCACCGGCCGTACGTGCTCCGGCATGCCGACGAGGTCGCGCAGGAACTCCTCGCGGTAGAAACTGACCCACCCCACCCCGAGGCCCTCGGCGGTCGCGGCGAGCCAGAGGTTCTGGATGGCGCAGACCACCGAGTAGAGCCCGGCGTCGGCGATGGCATGCCGCCCGAGCACCCTCGGCCCGCCGCGGGTCGGGTCGTAGCCGACCACGATCCCGAGCCGCGACTCGCGGATCCCTTCGACCTTGATCCGCGAGAACGTCTCGGCGCGCTCACCGCTGAGCGTCGCCGCGAACGTGTCCCGCTCGAGCGCGACGTGGTCGGCGAAAGCGCTGAGCGCGGCCGGCGAGCGGACCAGCACGAAGTCCCACGGTTGGCTCATCCCGACACTCGGTGCACAGTGAGCCGCCGACAGCAGCCGCTCCAGCACCTCGGCGGCCAACGGCTCACCTGTGAATTCTCGGCGAGTGTCACGACGACGGTTGATGACGTCGTAGAGCTCCATCAGAGCCCCCGATCGCCGCGTCGCTTCGAGCTCCGGTCGCGGGCCGCGTCGTAGAGATAGGACTCGCCGCCCTCGCGGGCCAGCGCCCAGCCGACCAGGATCACGGCCGCCTGGCGCAGCCCTGCCGCCTCCACCACCTCCGAGATGGTCGCCACCGTGCCACGCAGCACCTGCTCCCCGGGCTGGCTGGCGCGGTAGACGACGGCCACCGGGCAGTCCTCGCCGTACTCCGGTTCGACCTCGGCCATCAGCGCCCGCACACGCGTGATCGCCAGATGCAGCACGAGCGTCGAGCGGGTCGCAGCGAACGCCGCCAGCGACTCGGACTCCGGCATCGCGGTAGAGCGGGCCTGGGTGCGGGTCAGCACCACCGACTGCGCCACCAGCGGCACCGTCAGCTCGCTCCCGACCAGCGCAGCAGCGGCAGCATAGGCGGGCACCCCGGGCGTCACCGACCAGGCAACCCCGGCAGCATCGAGCCGGCGGGTCTGCTCGTGCAGCGCGGAATAGAGCGACGGGTCGCCGGACGTCAATCGCACCACCGTCTGCCCCGCGCCAGCTGCGCCGACCATCCGCGCGACCATCGTGTCGAGGTCGAGGTCTTGGGTGTCGACGAGCTCTGCGCTCGGGCCGACGTGGGCGAGCACGTCGGGATCGAGGTAGGTGCCGGGATAGAGCACCAGGTCCGCCTGCGCCAGCAGGTGCGTCGCGCGCACGGTCAGCAGGTCGGCCGCGCCCGGTCCGGCGCCGACGAAGTGGACGGCAGCACTCACCGCACGTACCTCGGCGTCCACACGCCGGCGCGGCTCACCCGCGTGCTCTCGGCACCCACGATCAGCAGGCACTTCATGTCGATCGTCTCCGGGTCCAGGTCGGCCAGCGTCGTGACGGTCAGCGACTCCTCGTCGCGCCCGATGTCGCGCCCGACGATGACGACGGTCTCTGGCTTGCGGTGTTCCAGCAGGACACGGTGGGCGGTGGCTATCTGCTCGGTCCGGGAGCGGGAGGCCGGGTTGTAGATCGCTAGCACGAGGTCGGCGTCGGCGATGGCGCGGAGGCGCCGTTCCACGACCTCCCACGGCTTGAGCCTGTCGGAGAGCGAGACGACGGCGAAGTCTGCCCCGATGGGCGCACCGGCACGGGCGGCCACCGCCTGCACGGCGCTGACCCCCGGCAGCACCCGGATCGGCACGCCCGCGTACGCCGGGTCCTCGGCCGCCTCGAAGACGGCTGCTGCCATCCCGAAGACGCCAGCGTCGCCGCCTGAGACGACCGCGACCCTCTCCCCCGCTTTGGCCAGGTCGAGCGCGACACGAGCCCGGTCGACCTCGACGGTGTTGCCCGACGCGTGGCGGGTCAGTCCGGCACGCTGCGGGACGCGAGCCACGTACGGGGCGTAGCCGACCACGTGGTCGACCTCGCCCAACGCCGCCGAGGCTTCTGGCGTGAGCCAGTGGTCGGGGCCGGGACCGAGGCCGACGACCAGGAGTTCAGCGGTCCGCTCGTCGTGTGTCGCGGCGGATCCACTGGGCTCCGCGTCGCGAGCGCGCAGCCGGTCAGCGGTCGGCCGGTTGGCCGTGTCGCCAGGGACGACGATCAGGGAGAAGTAGGGCACGGAGTCCGGGTCGACCTCGGCGACGGGCAGCCAACGCTCCTCGGACTGCGACGCCCGCTCGACGTACCAAGCGCCCTCGAGCCGCCCGGCCTGCGCCAGCGCTGAGCGCACGCCCGGAAACGTCCGGCCGAGCTTCATGATGACGGCGGCTTCCGTGTCCGCCAGCCGTCTCGCAAGCTCCGGCTCGGGCAGGGTTCCGGGGAGGACGGTCAGGACGTCTGTCTGTCGAACCAGCGGGCCAGAGCTACCAGAGATCGCCGCTGTCGCCGCCGCGAAGGCGGGCACGCCCGGCACCACCTCGGTCGGGTAGATCTCCTTGAACCGGTCGTGGAGGTACATCGACGAGCCGTAGAAGAGGGGATCGCCCTCCGAGAGCAGAACCACGTCGCGACCGGCGTCGAGGTGATCCGAGAGCCGCACCGCGCAGGACTCGTAGAAGTCGGCCATCGCCCCGACATACCCACCGGGGTGGTCCGTGGTGCCGGTGGTGACCGGGTAGCGCAGCTCCTCCTCGATGGCGTCGGCCGGAATGACGCCGTCGGCGATGCGGCGTGCGTGGGACTTCTTCTTCACGCCAGCGTGGTACGCGACGACGTCGGACGCGCCGATGATCCGAGCGGCTCTCAGCGTCATGAGCTCCGGGTCGCCGGGGCCGATGCCGACAACCGTGAAACGGCCGGTCATTCTGCCTCCTGCGCGAGAGCGTTGAGTGCTGACGAGGTCATCGCCGATCCACCGCGACGGCCGCGGACGGTCGCGTAGGGGATGTCGATGCCGTGCTCGGCGTGGAGGTCCACGAGAGCCTGCTTGGACTCGGCAGCACCGATGAAGCCGACCGGGCAGCCCACGATCGCCGCGGGTCGTGGGCCCCCGTCGAGAATCATCTCCAGTAGGTGGAACAGTGCAGTCGGAGCGTTGCCGATGGCGACAACGGCACCGTCTAGTCGCGGCCCCCACAGTGAGACGGCGGCGGCGGTACGGGTGGTACGCCACTCGCGGGCCAGCCCGGGCACCCGCGGGTCGTTGAGCAGGCAGACGACGTCGTTGTCCTTCGGCAGTCGGCTCCGGGTGACGCCGGTCGCGACCATGGTCGCATCGCACAGGATCGGCGCGCCCGACTCCAGCGCGGCCCGGGCAGTCGACACCATCTGCGGATGCACGATCAAGTCATCAGCGAGGTCGACCTGCCCGCTGCCGTGGATCATGCGGACGGCGAGCTTCTCGGCATCGGCCGGCACGGCCCGCAGGTCGGCCTCTCGCCGGATGGTGGCGAAGGAGTCGACATAGATGGCGGGTCCGGAGTCGACGTACTCGTAGTGGCGCGTTGGCCTGCGCAGGTTGGTCATCTGCTCTCCTCGGGAATGAGCACGCCACGCCACGGTGTGACAATCACGTGATCGACTGCTGCGGTCAGGTCTTCGATGACCTGTTGGTCGAGACCGGTCTCGGAAACCTCGACATGACGCCCACCGGGCACTGCCCCGAATGGCAACGGTTCCGCCGGGTCAGGGAGGCCTGGATCGGTCGCTCTCGGTACGGCGAGGGCCTCGGCCAGCTCCGACACGTGCCAGGCCGCGCCCGGCCCGCGCCCTCGGCATACGACGAACTCATGCGCCAGCTCCGCGATCCGCCCTGCCGCCTCCGCGAGCTCCACGGTCGCCCCCCACCCGGTCCCGATCCGTAGCTGAGCCCAGGTCGAGTCCAGCGCGACCAGCCCCAGGTCGCAGCTGCGAGCCAGTAGATCGCCGCGTCCGTCGTCGAGCACGAACAGGAACCGGCCCGACAGAGCCGCGAGATCCGGGTCAGCGCACAACCGGTCGTCCAGCTCACGTGCAACCGCTCGGAGGTCGGCGCGACCCCCGGCCAAACCGGTTTGCGGCGACACCATCACATTGCGGACCAGTTCATGGGTCCTGCTCGGCAGGAGGCCCGTTCGCTCGAGGGCGGCGAGCGCCTCGGATGACAACCGGCCTTCGAAGCCGGGGAAGGCGCGCACCTGAAGATTCGCCCGCGACGTCGTGTGCACGCGTCCGTCGCCGTACTCCTCAGCGACCTCGACGAGCGACCTCAGCGCTCTCGCGGGAACCCTGCCCCCGATCAGCCGAAGCCGTACGAGAAGGCCGTCCGCAGCCCGCCACGGCCGGAGGGCGCCAGGACACCGGTCGGCGCGAGTGCGGGAGGCTGACACTGCCAGGACCTATCTGGTCAGGGACCCTGTCGCGGAGTCCACGTACGACCTGGCGACGGTTGTCACCAGTGCCAGCAGGTCTTCGGACTCGGGATCAACCGGTGCGAGGCACCTTCCCAGAGCATCGCTCCAGTGGCGTGTTGCCTCGCCCGTCACCCTCACCGCTGCGCGTCAGTCCCGGAATCTCACCGGGTTCCCTGACTCCACGAGTGGAGTACGACTGGCGCCCACACACTAGCGCCTCCCACTCCCGCGACCGATAGGGCGAACCCGCGGAGACCTCCGCCCCGCTTGCTGCAGGGCTGTCAGTGTGCGGATCGGCCATCGCCGGGCCCGCTCTGACCAGGCAATGGAAGAGGTTGGAAGACAACGAGAGCCTGACGAGAACTACGACATCTGATCCCGCGCGGGCTAAGTCCGCCGCGCCTCCAACGGCCCGAGACATCGGCGCCATTCCGGTCACGCCTCGGTTCGCTGGCTATGGACCGCGTCGTCACTCGGGCCCCGTCGGGCCGCGCCTCGCTTCGCGACCAACGGGGTTTCTGGGTCACGAAAGCGCGACACAAGCCGGAATGGCTCAAATGACGAGTGGCCCGTGACCTGCGTTTCCGCAGGTCACGGGCCAGTTTTCAGTAGCGGGGGCAGGATTTGAACCTGCGACCTCTGGGTTATGAGCCCAGCGAGCTACCGAGCTGCTCCACCCCGCGTCGGTGAACACAACCTTACGGGACGGTCAGCACCGACTCCAAATCGAGGGCTGTGGCGCCGGTCACCCCCCAGCGGAGTCCTCGGCCGCGGCGCCTTCGTCAGCAGGAGCCTCGGTGACCCCGGCCGCCTCGAGCGCGTCGGCGACGAGCTGCCGGGCACGCTCGGTGGCCTCGGCGTACGCCGCGAGGTCTCCGTCCTGCAGCGCCCGCTCAGCCTCGGTGAACGCCTCCTCGGCCTGCTCGAGCAGCGAGGTGACATCGCCCGGGGCCGCCGGCTCACCGTCGTCGGGCGGCGCGGGTTCGCCGTCGCCGGGCTCGACCGGCTCGTTGGACGGGTCGATCTCGCCGAGCACGTCGTCGAGCGCCGCGGTCAGGCTGGTGCCGATGCCGACCTCCTTGCCGAAGGAGGCGAGCACGTAGCGCAGCACCGGATAGCGACCCTCGCCGGACTCGCGTTGCGTGTAGAGCGGCTGCACGTAGAGCAGCCCGTCGCCCACGGGCAGCGTCAGCAGGTTGCCGTCGATCACCTTCGAGTTGGTCCTGGTGAACGCCAGTCGCGCGTCCTGGATCTCCTGGTCGGCACCGAACTGGTTGGCGATCTGCGACGGGCCGGGGATCTGGGTGCTGCCCGGGAGCCTGAGCACCCGGATGCTGCCGTAGTCGTCCTGGGCCGCATCGGCGTCGACGGAGATGAACGCCGCGAGGTTCTGCCGGTTCTTCGGCACGTAGACGCTGGTCAGCGAGAACACCGGCTCCTCGCTGCCCGGCGTGCGCACCGACAGCCGGTAGGGCGGCTGGTTCTGCGTCTTCTTGGTCGGGTCCTCCGGGACCTCCCACTGGTCACTGCCTTCGTAGAAGATGCTCGGGTTCGTGACGTGGTAGGTGGCCAGGATGTTGCGCTGCACCTTGAACAGGTCCTCGGGATAGCGCATGTGCGCACGCAGCTCGTCGGGGATCGAGTCCTTGGGCTCGACCACGTCCGGGAACGCCGAGGACCACGCCTTGAGGATCGGGTCCTGCTCGTCCCACTCATAAAGCGTGACGGTGCCGTCGTACGCGTCCACGACCGCCTTGACCGAGTTGCGGATGTAGTTGATCTCGTCGGTGGGTAGCGTCGCGTAGGCGGTCTGCGGCTGCAGGCTGTCCCGGGTCATCTCCGAGAGCGACTTCTTCTCCGACATCGGGTAGCGGTCCGTGGTGGTGTACGCGTCGAGGATCCACACGACACGGCCGTCCACGACCGCGGGATAGGAGTCGCCGTCGACGGTCAGCCACGGCGCCACCTTCTGCACCCGGGTCCGCGGCTCGCGGTCGTAGATGATCTTGGAGTTCTCGTTGACCCGGTTGGACAACACGATGTTCGGCTCACTGAACTTGATCGAGTACAGCAGCTTGTTGAACAGGTTGCCGACCGGCACACCCGCCTCGCCGTCGTAGGTGTTGTTCTCCGCCGCGCTGCCCTCGCCCTCCCCCTCGGGGACGTCGAACTCGATCGGGTCCGCGCCGTCGGGGCGGCCGACGATCGAGTACAGCGGACTGTTCTCGCCGAAGTAGATCCGCGGCTGGTAGCCGTCCTCGGTGAGCTGGGTCAGGTCACCGACCGGCGGGATGTCGCGCTCGGCCCACACCGGCTCGCCGTCGTTGCTGACCGGCTGTCCCTCCGCGGTCCGCTGGTTGCCGTAGGCGGCGATCATGCCGTAGCCGTGGGTGTAGACGGTGTGCAGGTTCGCCCAGTTCCGCTGGTCCTCGGGCAGGCCCTCCTGGTTCAGCTCGCGTACGGCGAGTACCAGGTCGCGGAGCTCGCCGCTGACCGGGTACCGATCCACGTCGAGCACGTTGCTCACGCTGTAGTAACCACGCACCTGCTGGAGCTGCTCGAAGGTCTCCGAGACCAGCGAGGGATCCAGCAGCCGGATGCCCGGGATCGACTGGGCGTCCTCGCGCAGCTGTTCGGTGCTCACCGAGACGTTCGCGCTGTAGGGCGTGATCTCGACGTCGTCGATGTCGTACGCCGCGCGGGTGGCCTCGATGTTGCGCTGGATGTAGGGCCGCTCCTTGTCCGGCTCCGACGGGGAGACCTGGAACTGCTGCACGACACCCGGCCACACCGCACCGAGCAGCACCGCCGACAGCACGAGCAGGGCCAGGCCCACCGACGGCAGCATCCACGTGCGGCGGAAGACGTTTGCGAAGAACAGCACCGCACAGATCAGCGCGATGAAGGTCAGGATCTCCTTCGACGGCAGCACGGCGTTGTCGTCGGTGTAGGTGACACCGGTGATCAGGCCCGAGGCGTCGGAGGTGATGTCGTAGCGGTCCAGCCAGTAGTCGACGGCCTTGAACAGCACGAACAGCCCGGCGAGCACAGAAACCTGCACCTGCGCGGCCCCGGACATCCGGTCGTGCTTGTCCTGCAGCCGGATGCCGCCGTACAGGTAGTGCATCACCACGGCGACCACCAGGCTCAGCGCCGTCGCGGTCATCGCGAAGCCGACCAGGTAGTGCAGCCAGGGCAGGTCGAAGACGTAGAAGCTGATGTCCTTGTCGAACTGCGCGTCGGTCTGCCCGAACTCCGTGGAGTTGCGCCACAGCAGGAACTCACGCCACTGACCAGCACCGGAGGCGCCGGCGAACAGACCGAACACGAGGCTGACCGCGAGCAGCAGCCAGCGCCGCAGCGGCTCGACCACCTCGCGGTACCGGTCGAGGCTGGCCTGCTCAAGCGAGGCCGGGCGGAACAGCGGCCGGAACCTGTAGGCCAGGAAGAGGTTCGCCGCGATGATCGCGGCCATCAGCAGCCCGAAGAACGCGAACAGCACCACGCGCGTGCTGAGCATCTTGGTGAACACCGAGCCGTAGTCGACGCTGCGGAACCACAGCCGGTCGGTCCAGATGCCGGTGAAGATCGAGACCAGGAAGAACGCGGCGACGAGCACCAGACCGGTGAGCATCAGCGCCCGTGAACGTCCCGGCGGCGGTGTCGGGGCCGCCGGCCGCGGCCGGGTCGGGGGTGGTTCGTCGAAGAATCCGCTCACTGCTGTCCTCTGGCTAGTTCTCGAGCGTGCTGGTCAACAACTCTAGGAGCCCCGGCACCAGGTCTGGGCTCTCGACGACCGACGCGGCGTCGTCGTGGGAGCGGAACCGCAGCGCGCAGTACGTCGCACCCTCCCGGGTGGCCCCTGCCACGATCCGGACCTCCTGCCGCAGCGGGTGGTTGGCCGCGAACTCCTCGGCGGCATCGGCGTCCTCGGGGATGTCGGCGTCCGCCTCGGGCGGGAGCACGAACCGCTCCACCACCGCAGCACAGCCGAACACCTCGGCCGGCCACATGATCTGCTGGAGCACCTCCTCCAGCGACCGGTCGACGGGGGTGTGGTCCTGCTCGACCGGGGTCAGCGACCCGGCCGCGGTGGCGGCGTCGAGCCCCATCGCCGCGGCCAGCGCCGGCTCGCGGGCGACGAGGTCGGCGGTGGGCACCAGGGCGTAGAGACGTGAGGGCTGGTCCCAGCCGTCCTCGGCGGCGTGCATCTCGATCTCGCGGACCGCGGCCGCGAGGACGGGGTCGACCTCGGGTGCGTCCGCGTCAGGGCCGGGCTGCTGTTCGCTCATCTGCTCACTCACACCTCGGGAGCTCGGCGTCGGGGTTCTCGACGTACTTCTGGAGGGACTCGACCGCGCTGTGCATCGTCGGCGCCTTCACCAGTCTCATCTCCTCCTCGTCGAGCCCGACCGCGAGCGCGGACTCGCAGTTGCCCGGCGGGACGAAGAACAGCTCGGCGCCGGACGCCTCCGCGGCCACGATCTTCTGCTGGATGCCTCCGATGGGTCCAACGCTTCCGTCCTCGGCAATGGTTCCCGTGCCGGAGACCGAAGCGCCGCCGGTGAGCGCACCGGGGGTGAGGGTGTCGTAGACACCGAGCGAGAAGATCAGCCCCGCACTGGGTCCGCCGATCCGGTCGTCGATGTTCACCGACACGTCGAAGGGGAAGTCGTAGCTCGGCCCGACGACGATGCCTACCACCGGGATGTCCGGGTCGTCCTCGGAGGGCCGCGGCTCGACGCTCACCGTCAGCTCCTGCTTGCCACGCCGGATCCGGAAGCTCGCACTCTCGCCCTTGGGCGTGCTGCGCACCAGCTTGGCGACGTCCGTGGCGTTGCGGACCTTCTCACCGTCGACGGCCAGGATCTCGTCGCGCACCTCGAGCTTGCCCTCAGCGGGGCTGCCGGGGTTCACCGCGAGCACCTCGGTGATCTTGTCGAGGTCGTAGCCGAGCTCGGTCAGCGCCACCGCCACGGCCGTGTCCTGAGAGCTGACCATCTGTACGGCGCTCTCGGTCTCGACCTCCTGCTCGGACTCCTCGGGTGCGTAGAACGCCTCCCGCGGGTAAACCGCCCGGGACCGGTCGAACCACGCCGCAAGGGCCTCACCGAGGTTCACGTCCTGGTCCGGGCCGGTCAGCTTGATCGTGGTCAGCTCGAGCCGGCCTTCGGTGTCGTAGCGTTCGTGGCCGGCGACCTGGACGATCTCCTCGCCGCGGTTCTCGGCGAGGACGTCGACGGTCGGGCCGGGGCTCATCGTGATGTAGGGCACCGGCGTGGAGGCCGCGACGTAGAAGAGCACGGCCAGCAGCACGCTGGCGAGAATGCTCGACACGGTGCGGCGACTCATGCGGTCACCTTCTCACTCAGGGACAACTACGCCGAGCGCCGGGTCCGCTCCGACGGGCCCCCGGCCGGGGGCCGTCCGCTGCGCGAGGGCCGGATCGCGATCCCGGTGCTGCGGTCCCGGACCACCGGCGGGCGCGGCCGTCGGGCGCCCGGGTGGTCCTTGGCGATCGCGGCGGCGAACCGCTCGTAGGCGGCCTCGGACCGGTCCTGCTGCTCGGTGCGCGGCCGGCCCGCCCAGGCGGCCCACGCCATCATCACCACCGCGACGACGCCGGTGGGCGCGAGCCAGAGCAGGATCTCCACGCGCCCAGGCTAGGCCGAGCCGGGCGCGGGAGCGGGCAGCAACACGGCTGCTGCGGCGGTCAGGGGGTGCCGACCCACTCGTCGGTGCCGTCGGCGAACAGCTGGTGCTTCCAGATCGGCACCCGCTGCTTGAGCCGGTCGATCAGTGCGCGCGACGCCTCGAACGCCTCGCCCCGGTGGGCGGCGGCGGTGGCGACGACGACGGCCGCGTCGCCGATCGCGAGCTCGCCGACCCGGTGCACCGCGGCGACGGCCAGGACGTCGTACTCCCGGGCCACCTCCTCGGCGACGTCACGGAGCTGGTCGAGCGCGGTCGGGTGGGCGGAGTACTCCAGCCCGGTCACCGACTTGTTCTCGTCGTGGTCGCGCACCGCGCCCACGAACAGGGTCACGCCCCCGGCTGCGGCGTCGGCGACGGCGGCCAGCACCTCGTCCACCGACAGCGCGGTGTCACGGATGTCGACCAGGCGTACGACGGGCGGAATCTCGCTCACACCACCGAGACTAGAGGTTGATCCCACGAGTACGTTGGGAGGCATGACCAACGACCCGAACGAGCGCCCTGGCGACGAGAACAACCCGTTCAAGGGCACCCCGTTCGAGCAGCTCTTCTCCCAGCTCGGAGGCGCGTTCTCCGGCGGCGGCTCGGGCATGCCCGACCTGTCGATGCTGATGAGCCAGATGCAGGCGATGATGACCCCGCACGAGGGTTCGGTGAACTGGACCCTCGCCAAGGACGTCGCCCGCAAGACCGTCGCGCAGGAGCCCGACCCGACCCCGACCGATCGCCAGCGCTCGGCCGCCGCCGACGCCCTGCAGCTGGCCGACCACTGGCTCGACGAGGTCACCGACCTGCCGTCGGGTGTCTCCACGTCGGCGGTGTGGAGCCGCGCCCAGTGGGTCGAGGAGACGATCGAGGTCTGGCAGCGGCTCGTCGAGCCGGTCGCCGAGCACGTGGTCGCCGCGATGGGCAACGCCCTCCCCGAGGAGGCGCGGACGATGGCCGGGCCGCTGCTCGGGATGCTCAACCAGGCCGGCGGGGCGATGTTCGGCACCCAGGTCGGTCAGGCGATCGGCGGGCTGGCCGGTGAGGTGCTCACCGCCTCCGACATCGGTCTCCCGCTCGGCCCGGCCGGCAAGGCCGCGCTGCTGCCGGCGAACGTGAAGGCGTTCTCCGAGGGCCTCGACGTGCCCGACGAGGACGTGCTGCTCTACCTCGCGCTGCGCGAGGCGGCCCACCAGCGGCTGTTCGCACACGTGCCGTGGCTGCGCGGCCACCTGCTCGCCGCGGTCGAGGACTACGGCCGCGGGATGACCATCGACATCTCCAAGATCGAGGAGTCGATGCGCAACATCGACCCGATGAACCCCGCCGCGATCCAGGAGGCCATGGAGGGCGGGCTGTTCGAGCCGCAGAAGACCCCCGCGCAGGAGGCCGCGCTGGTCCGCCTGGAGACGACGCTGGCGCTGGTCGAGGGCTGGGTCGACGAGGTCGTCGGCCAGGCGACCGCCGACCGGATGCCCAGCGCCGCGAAGCTGATGGAGGCGGTGCGCCGACGCCGGGCCGCGGGTGGTCCCGCCGAGCAGACCTTCGCCGCCCTGGTCGGCCTCGAGCTGCGCCCCCGCCGGCTCCGGGACGCCTCGACGCTGTGGGGCTCCCTGCGCTCCCGCCAGGGCCAGCAGGCCCGCGACGCCGTGTGGGCGCACCCGGACCTGCTGCCGTCCTCGGCTGACCTCGACGACCCGCTCGGCTTCCGGGAGAACATCGAGGAGCCCGAGGCGCTCACCGACGCCGAGTTCGACGCCGCGCTCGCGGAGCTGCTCGACAGCGGTGCCCGGCCCAAGGACGACGGTCCCGACGAGGGCCCTGCCGACGGCTCCGGCGACGGCGACCGCTGACCCGTGCTGCACGACGACGCGCTGGCCCTGCTGCGCGCCTGGACACCCCCGGACGAGTCGCAGGAGCAGGTACGACGCCGCTACGTCGCCCACCTGGAGGCGCACGCCGACGGACTGCACCGCTCCTGCTTCCCCGACCACCTCACCGCCAGCACGCTGATCCTCTCCGCCGACGGTGCGCAGGTGCTGCTCACCCTGCACGCCAAGGCCCGCGCCTGGTTCCAGATGGGCGGGCACTGCGAGGACACCGATGACACCCTGGCCGGCGCGGCACTGCGGGAGGCGTTGGAGGAGTCCGGCCTGCGCGACCTCGACCTGGACCCGCAGCCGGTGCAGCTCAACGCGCACCCGGTGCCGTTCTGCGACCCGCGCGGGACCGTGCACCACCTCGACGTCCGGTTCCTGGCGGTGGCGCCGGAGGGGACGAGCCACGCCGTCAGCGACGAGTCGCTCGACGTGCGCTGGTGGCCATGGGACGCGCTGCCGACCGACGACGCCGACATGCACGAGCTGGTGCGACTGGCTCGGGCCCGGTGGGCGACCCGCGTGCCATAGTGGCCGCATGCCCGGCAGCCCGACCAGGACCCTGTACCGCGACGCCGCCCTCGCCGACGGCACCGGCCCGGAGCTGCGCCTGGGCGTGAGCATCCTGGTCGAGGACGACCGGATCTCCTGGATCCGGCCCACCGGCGACGAGCCGGACCCGGGCCGGGACGTCGAGGTGGTCGACGCCTCCGGCAGCACGATCGTGCCGGGCATGGTCGACAGCCACAGCCACCTGACCCTGCCCGGCGGCGCGCACTGGGTCGAGCGCGGGTTGGACCCGGCCGAACGGCTGCTCGGTGTCGCCGAGCACAACGCTCGGCTGCAGCGTTCCGCAGGCGTCCGGTGGGCCCGCGACGTCGGCTCGCCGATGAAGACAGACCCCGTCGACGGGCGGGAGCGCGCGCTGGCGCTCGGCGTACGTGACCGGTGGGCCGGCAACCGCGAGTACCCCTACGTGCGCGCCGCCGGCTCCTGGGTCGGCAGGACCGGCTCGCTGCCGCCCGGGCTCGCCGTCGAGGTCGAGCACGGCGGGTCGCTGCTCGACGCGACGATGCGTCAGCTCGACGACGGCGCGGACTTCATCAAGCTCTACCTCGACGGCCCCGACAAGGACACCGCGCCCTTCACCGTCGACGAGGTGCGCGCCGTGGTCGAGGCCGCGCATGCCCGGGGCGCGAAGGTGACCGCACACTCCGGTGTGCTTCCCGGCGCGCGGGTCGGCGCGGAGGCCGGCGTCGACTCCCTCGAGCACGGCTTCCAGCTCGACGCCGACGTCGCCCGGCTGATGGCCGACAACGGCGTCGCGGTCGTCTCGACGCTGGCCGTGCTCGAGTCGTGGCGCTCCTTCGCCCGCACCACCGACCTCCCCCGGTTCGCCTCCCCCGAGGGCCGCTCGCTGATCGCAGCGCGCCGCGAGTGGGCCCACGAGAGCATCCGGCTCGCCGCCCGGGCCGGCGTGCTGATCGCGGCCGGCACCGACTTCGGTGGCGGCTCGCTGCGTGCGAACCAGATGGCCTGGGAGATCGAGTGCCTGGTCACCGCCGGCCTCGAGCCGTGGCAGGCACTCGCCGCGGCGACCCGCAACGGCGGGACGCTGCTCGACGAGCCGGAGGCCGGCGTGATCCGCGAGGGCGGGCCGGCCGACATCGTGCTGGTGCACGGCGACCCGCTCTCCGACCCGGCCGCGATGTGGCGGGTCTGGCTGGTCACCTGAGCCTCACTCCAGGGCGACCGCGCCGATCTCGTCGTCGGCGATCATCTCCGCCGCACCCTCCTCGGAGCAGTCCGGCGGCTCGGCCTGCAGACCCAGGTGCGTCGCGGCCGCGATGCCCTCGAGGAACCCCTTGGCCCGCTCGGCCTTGGGATAGCGGTCGACCCAGGCCCAGAACGCGGGCGTGTGTCCGGCCTCGATCAGGTGCGCGAGCTCGTGCACGAGCACGTAGTCGATGACCCACGGCGGCATCCCCTTCAGCCGCGTGGACAGTCTGATCGAGCGGTCCGACGGGGTGCACGAACCCCACCGGCTGTTCTGGTTGTCCACCCAGCGCACGGTCACCGGCCGCGCGAGCCCGCCGAGGTAGCGGTCGCTGAGCTCCATCGCGCGTCGCTTCAGGCCGGCGTCACTGGGCCGGCGCCGCTTCTCGGCCTTCTCCAGCCGGGCGATCATCGTGGCGACCCACTCGCGCTCCTCCTTGGCGCTCAGCCGAGCCGGGATCATCACGACCACGCGGTCGTCCTCCCGGTACGCCGAGACCGTGCGACGGCGCCGGCGGCTGCGTCGCACCTCGACGGTGGGCCCCTGCGGATCGGGGGCACGGGTGGGCATGTGATGCAGGTTACCCGGCCGTCCAGGCCAGCAGCTCCTCTGCCGGCCACGTGTTCACGATCCGCTCCGGAGGCACCCCGAGTTCCTCGGCCCGCGCACACCCGTGGTCGAGGAAGTCCAGCTGTCCGGGTGCGTGGGCGTCGCTGTCGATCGCGAACAGGCAGCCGGCCTCGAGCGCCAGCGCGACGAGCTCGTCGGGCGGGTCGACCCGCTCGGGCCGCGAGTTGATCTCCACCGCGACGTCGTGCCGGGCGCACGCGGTGAACAGCGCCTCGGCGTCGAAGGTGCTCTGCGGCCGGGTCCCCCTTCCCCCGGTGACCAGCCGTCCGGTGGCGTGGCCGAGCACGTTCGTGCGCGGGTGCTGTACGGCGGCCACCATCCGGCGCGTCATGGCGGCCGACTCCATGCGCAGCTTGGAGTGGACCGAGGAGACCACCACGTCCAGCCGCCCGAGCATCTCCTCGCTCTGGTCCAGGGCACCGTCCTCGAGGATGTCGACCTCGATGCCGGTGAGCATCCGCAGCTGGCCGCCGAGCTGGTCGTTGACCGCGGCCACCACGTCGAGCTGGCGCGCGAGACGCTCCGCAGACAGCCCGTTGGCCACCTTCAGCCGCGGGGAGTGGTCGGTCAGCGCGACGTACTCGTGGCCGACCTCGACCGCGGTCATCGCCATCTCCTGGATCGGCGACCCGCCGTCGGACCAGTCCGAGTGCGTGTGCAGGTCACCGCGCAGCAGGCCACGCATCGTCGCTCCGCCCTCGGCCAGCGGGCCCGCGGTCTCCTCCAGCTTCTGCAGGTACGACGGGGTCTGGCCGGCGAGCGCCTCACGGACCACCTTCTCCGTCGACGCACCGATGCCGGACAGCTCCCGCAGGGTGCCCTGCTCGGCCCGGGCCCGCAGCTCCTCAGGCGACAGCGCCAGCAGCGTGGCCGCCGCAGTGCGGAACGCCCGAACCTTGTAGGTCTCGGCGCGGGTCCGCTCGAGGAGGAAGGCGATCCGGCGCAGTGCGGCGACCGGGTCGCCCGACTTTCTTTCGTCCACAGCCTGTATCTCCCCATTTCCGCTGGTCAGACACCTGACAGCCCGACTGCCGGGCGTGTCTCCCACAGTGTTGTGCACCGGCGCTCCGGCGCGCTCCACAAGCACCTCCGCGAGTCTCCACACCCTGTCCACAGCGTTGTCCACAGCCGTGGACGGTGCTGTGTTGACCGCCGTGGCGCGGGCCACCTAGCGTGAGCGCGGAAGAGGCCCTCGATCATCCAGGGGCCCGGCGTTCGCAAGGGGAAGGCAAGCGCCGTGCCGCTCGATCGAGGGCCTCTCTGATCGTCACCTGACCGGTCCCGGACCCCGACCGGCGGTGGGCCGACGGCGCCGCGGAGCGGTCCCTCGCGGCGCCGAGTCGGCCGCCCCTGCTGCCCTTCGACGCGCCTTCTGACGTCCTGGTCAACCTTCTCGGCGGTGCCGGCGTCTCATGGGCATGAGGCCGACCCCTCCCGCCCGGCTCGTGCTGGCCGGGCTCGCGTTGTCGACCGGGCTGACCGCGTGCAGCGCCGGCGGCGAAGCCGGCTCCCCGGCGACCCACGCGCCCGATACCCCAGCGTTCGACAGCCGAGCAGACGCGGCGTCCGCTGCTCAGGCGCTCGTCGCGTATGCCGAGGGGACTGCTACCGAGGTGCCCTGGGCCAGCGAGGTCAGCTATCGGATCGCCGGCGAGCAGGTGGCCCGGTTCGCGGCCGACCTCGCCGACCGCCGGAGCACCTGGGACGGCTGCCCCAGAGCCTCGTCGACCTACGAAGGCCGCGACTGCCCGGTCTCGCCGCTCCGGACGATCACGCTCCTGGTCCGAGACGGCGGCGAGGTCACCTTCGACTCCGAGCCGCCTCGCATCGTCGGGTGCAGCCGCTACCAGGACGCGGCCGCGAGGTCCGCGGAGACGATCTGGATCCGACCCGACGAGACGCACCGCGACTGCTTCTCCGACTTCGCGGTCGCGCTGTCGCTCGACGGTTCAGGCAGGGTCGCAGCCGTCGACCTGACGCTCTCGGGGCCCTGACCGGACGGGCACCGCGTCGGTCGGGGATCCGTCGGCAGGTCCACGCTGGCCGGGACCTTCGGCGAGCTCAGGCGCCGGTGAACCGGGGCGGGCGCTTCTCCTGCGCCGCCCGGATCCCCTCCTGCAGGTCGGCGGTGGCCAGCGTGATCGGCTGGGCCAGCGCCTCCCACTGCAGCGCGGTCTCGAAGTCGGCGTGGCCGCCGCCGCGCAGGGCCAGCGTGGTGTAGCGGCTCGGGATCGGGGCGCTGGCCGCGATGCCGGCCGCGACCTCGAGCGTCTCCGCGAGCAAGGTGTCGTCGGGCAGCACCCGCGACACCATCCCCAGCCGGAGCGACTCCTCCGCGTCGACGACCCGGCCGGTGAGCAGCAGGTCGCGGGCCGCGGCGTCCCCGACGACGTTGGGCAGCAGGTAGGTCGCAGCCATCCCCGGGTGCATGCCCAGCTTCACGAACGGCGCACCCAGCTTCGCCCGGGCTCCGGCGTAGCGGATGTCGCAGGCCAGCGCCACGCACAGCCCCGCGCCGATCGCCGGGCCGTTGACCGCGGCGATCGTCGGCACCTCGAGCCGGCGGATCGACAGCCACGCGCGGTAGAACGCGATCATCCGGGTGCGCAGCTGGTCCACCGTGGCGTCGGGCTCACTCGCGATCCAGCTCGTGTTGCCGCCGGAGCAGAACGCCGACCCGGCGCCGGTGACCACCACCGCGCGCACCGACCGGTCCCCGGCCAGGTCCTCGACCGTCGCGGCCCAGGAGGCGGTCATCTCGTCCGACATCGCGTTGCGCTGGTCGGGGTTGTCGAGGGTGAGCAGGACGACGCCGTCGGAGGGTCGTTCGACGCGCAGGTGGGGGGTGTTCGGCATGCGGCGCAGACTACCCAAGCCGGCACCGGCGGCCCGGCGTACCCGTCCGGCGAGACCCGCCGACGCGACCGACGCCGACACCGCGGCCCGCCGCTCGCGGCACGCAGCGTCCGAAAACGTGCAAAGCGGGCATTTCCGGCATCCATTCGCCGCGGACACGCGCAACCACGGGCTCTCCTGCATACATCGCGCCCCGCGCTGTCGTAGGGTGCGAGACGGTTGCCGACGAATCGGCGCCCCGGCGGGTCCGCGCGAGCCACCGCCGCGACGACCAGATCGACCACAGCAAGGGAGGCCGTCATGGCGGAGACCTGGAGCGGCGAGTTCTACTGCGTGAAGTGCAAGGAGAAGCGCGAGGCCGAGGGCGAGGTCAAGGTCAACGACAAGGGCACGCGGATGGCCAAGGCCGTCTGCCCGGTCTGCGGCACGAACCTCAACCGCATCCTCGGCAAGGCCTGAGCCGAGCCCACTCGACCGACGTCGACGGCGGGACCCGCACGGGCCCGCCGTCGCTGCGTCTGCGGTCCCTGACCGTTGCCCGCGCCGGGGGCTGTGGACGGCCGCCGACGTCCTTGCCCGGTCTGCGGCACCCTCGGTGGGGTGCCCACCCACTGCCCCCGTCCTGCCGCCGGCGCCGTGACGACCGGCCACCTCACGTTCCGCCCCGGCGTGCACGTGCTGCGCCGTGACGCCACCTCCCTGCAGGTCGGCCTCGACCCCGCACGAGCCGTGGTCCTCCCCGACACCCCGGCGACCCGGGAGCTGCTCGACGCGCTGCGCAGCCCGGCCCCGACGGCCGACCCGAGGTCGTCCGACCCCGGCACCCTCGACCTGCTCTCACGCAGCGGGCTGCTCGTCGACACCGACCGGCTGCTCCCGCTGATGCCCCTCCGCGACGCGGCCGGGTCCGGGGCGCCGTCGCGCACCGGTGTCGCCGCTGCGGCCGCCGAGGCCGGCGACGAGACGGCCACGCTGCTGGCCCGGCGGGCGGCCTGCCGGGTCCAGGTCATGCTCTCCGGCGGTTGCGAGGTCGGGACCGTCGGCGAGTCGGTGACCGAGCTGCTGCGCCTGGCCGGCGTGCCGTACGACATGCGAGCCGCCGGCCCCGGTCGCGGCAACGAGGATCGGGAGGTCGTCGCCGACGGCACGGTCGGCCTGCTGGTCGCGGTCGGCGAACCCGACCGGGACCTGCTGGACCCGTGGCTGCGGGCAGGCACCCCGCACCTGCTGCTGCGGCTCGTCGAGGGCCACGCCGTGGTCGGACCGTTCGTCGCACCCGGCACCACGGCGTGCCTGCGCTGCATCGACGCGCACCACACCGACACCGACCCCGCCTGGCCGCTGCTGGTGAAGCAGTACGCCGCCGTGGTCGTCCGGCCGCGCGACGACACGCTCCCCGAGCCGGTGGATCCCGCCCTGGCCACCCTCGCGGCGGCCTGGGCGGCCCGGGAGCTGGTCTCCCACGCCGAGGGCCGGACCCCGGCGACGTCCTCGACGACCGTACGCCTCGACCCCCACCTCACCTGCCTGGAGACCGACTGCTGGCCGCGGCATCCCGCCTGCGGCTGCGGGTGGGCCTGAGCGGCGCGACGCGGGCTTGGCGTCGTACGCGACAATGGGGACATGACCGAGCTCCCCCGCAAGGCCGCCGCGCGCACGGCCCGTCTGGCCGCACTGCCGCTCGGGTTCGCCGGCCGCACCGCGATGGGGGTCGGCAAGCGGCTGGGTGGCGCACCCGCCGAGGCCGTCATGAGCGACGTCCAGCAGCGCACCGCCGAGCAGCTGTTCCGCACGCTCGGCGACCTCAAGGGTGGGGCGATGAAGGTCGGCCAGGCCCTGTCCATCCTCGAGTCCGCGCTCCCCGAGGACCTCGCCGCGCCGTACCGCGCCCACCTCACCCGGCTGCAGGACTCCGCGCCGCCGATGGCGGCCGCCACCGTGCACCAGGTACTCGCCAAGGAGCTCGGGGCGTCCTGGCGCAAGAAGCTCGTCGAGTTCGACGACAACCCGGCCGCCGCCGCCTCCATCGGGCAGGTGCACCGCGGCCGGTGGCACGACGGCCGCGAGGTCGCCGTGAAGGTGCAGTACCCCGGCGCCGAGGAGGCGCTGACCTCCGACCTCCGGCAGCTCGGCCGACTGGCCCGGACGTTCGGGTCGGTGGTCCCCGGGATCGACATCAAGCCGCTGGTCGAGGAGCTGCAGTCCCGGGTCGCCGAGGAGCTCGACTACGAGCTCGAGGCCGACGCCCAGCACCGGTTCGCCGTGGAGTTCGCCGACGACCCGCACTTCTTCATCCCCGACGTCGTCGCCGGGAGCAGCCGGGTGCTGGTCAGCGAGTGGCTGGAGAGCCCGGCCTCGCTGGCCAGGATGGTCGCCGAGGGCACGCAGGAGGAGCGCGACCACTACGGCGAGCTGTACGTCCGGTTCCTGTTCTCCGGCCCGGCACGCACCGGGATGCTGCACGCCGACCCGCACCCCGGCAACTTCCGGGTCCTTCCTGCCGAGGGCGGTGGCCTCGGCCGGCTGGGCGTCCTCGACTTCGGCGCGGTCGCCCGGCTCCCCGAGAAGGGCTTGCCCCTGGCGATCGGCACCCTGATGCGGATCGCGCTGCAGGACGACTACGCGCGCGTCGTGGAGCAGCTGCGCGAGGAGGGCTTCATCAAGCCCAGGATCGTCGTCGACCCCGACGAGCTCCGCGACTTCCTCGCCCCGTTCATCGAGCCGGCGCGCCACGAGACGTTCCGGTTCTCCCGGGAGTGGATGCGTGAGCAGTTCACCCGGCTGAACAACCCCCGTGAACCCGGCTACACGCTCAGCCTGAAGCTGAACCTGCCGCCGTCGTACCTGCTCATCCACCGGGTGTGGCTCGGCGGGGTGGGCGTGATGTGCCAGCTCGAGGCCGAGGCGCCGTTCCGGCGGCTGCTCGAGGAGTCCCTGCCCGGCTTCGCCGAGCCGGCCTGAGCCCGGAGGCCGGCTACCACCACTCGCTGTCGAGCTTGCCCTCGATCGCGCGCAGGTTCTCCCGCGAGCAGGACTCGCAGAAGTACTTCCAGCGACCGTGCTCGAGCGCACTGGTCCAGGTCAGCGGCGGGTGGTCCTGTGGCACGGTGGTGCCGCAGAGGTCGCAGGTGGCGGGCACGGTCACACCCTACGCACACGGCCGGGCCCCCGGCAGCCGTCCTTCGGCTGCCGGGGGCCCGGTGAGGTGTCGCCCCCTGGGAGGGGCTCACCGGCTCACAAGGAGCGAGCCAGTGCCAGGCGCGCCTGCTGCGCCGCCCGCTCGGCCCGGCGCGAGAGGCGGCGTGCCCGAGCAATCTGGTGTCCCAGCCGCAGGTCCTGCGCCTCCCCCAGGCGCTGGGCTATCTGGGCTCGGGCGAGATCTTCGTTGAGCAAGTTCATCTTGGTGCTCCGCTTCGGTGTGGTCGTCATGGGTCTGTAGTCGCTTTCTCGGACGTGTTGGCTCGGGCGTGCTGCAGGTGTGCGGTGCGCTGCCTACAGCGAACGCAGGAGCGCGAGGCGGGCCTGCAGGGAGTGGCGCTCGGCCCGCTGGGCCTTCCGCTTCGCCCTGGCAAGCTGCTGCCCGCGGCGCTGGGCCCTGGCCTCTTCGAGGCGGTCGGCCATCTGAGCTCGGGCGAGCTCTTCGTGGAGGTACTGCATCTCAAGACTCCGTTGTCTCTCGGTGGTGGTTGTCGGTGCTGCTGGTGCTGCGGTGCTGCTGGTGCGGGTGGTCGGGCTCAGGCGGCCACCTCGTTCTTGCGCGGTCGGCCACGGGGACGCTTCCGGGGGATCACCGCTCCGTGCAGGAACAGCTCGCCACCCCAGACCCCCCAGGGCTCCCTCCGGTCGAGGGCGCCGGCGAGGCACTCGGTGCGGGCCGGGCAGTCCAGGCAGAGGGCCTTGGCGGTCTCCACGTCGGCGGGGCTCTCGGCGAAGAACAGCTCGGGGTTCTCCCTGCGGCAGGGAAGCTGCTCCTCGTCGACGCCGACCTGTGGGTCGAGGACGCTGATACTCATCTGTCACCTCCTTGTGAGAAGTCGCTGGTTTGCGAGAATCAAAAAGGCCGCGGATCCCGGGTTTCGGGTTCCGCGGCCTGGAGGCTGCCGATGTAGATCGCAATCTAGATCGGTGGACTCCAGGCAGAGGTACCCGGGAAGGCGCCCTCGAGGACGACGACACCGGTGGTGTGCGTGTAGGTGCACACCTGTGCCACGTCCGCGAAACGACGCTTGGTGCCAGCGGCGGCTGCAACGGTCGACACTCCACCCATGGCCGGGAGGGTGCGCACAGCGGCAGCGGGAACGGCGTCGAGCCAGGAAATGGGCATGCTGATGCCGCCGTTCTGCGAGCTGGTCTGGATGTTCTTGATCACTGTGAGCACCTCCTTCGATGCGTAGGGCGCCGGCTTCGTCAGGGCCGTGTGCGCGCGGTCGTCATGCGGTGAGAGAAAAACTAGCGGTCCGGGCCTGTAAGCGGCAAACCATTTATTGGGTATTTCCCAAAAAACTTGAGGACGCATCAAGAAGATGGCCCACCTGGGCTATGCGGACCCACCCATCCCGGGCAAGACGTCCTCGCCGGCGACCAGGGCGAGCACGTCGTCGGCGTACTTGTCGATCTTCGCCGGACCGACGCCGCTGACGCGCAGCAGCGCGGCCGGGTCGCTGGGGCGCACCTCGGCGATCGCCTGCAGGGTCAGGTCGGTGAAGACGACGTACGCCGGCACCTTCTCCTGCGCGGCGCGGGCCACCCGCCACGCACGGAGTCGCTCGAAGAGCTCCTCGTCGTAGGAGGCCGGGCAGCCCTCGCAGCGGCCGACCTTGCGCTCGGCGGTGGTGCTGAGCGGTGCGTTGCAGACCCGGCAGTGCGCGATCCCCCGCTTGCTGCGCGAGCGCGCGGAGCGACCCTCCGCGGCGCGGTCGGAGCCGACCTGAGGGCGCAGTCCGGTGAGGAACCGCGACGGCTTGCGGGTCGACCGGCCCCCCGGCGACCTGGCCAGCGACCACGAGACCGAGAGCCGCTCCCGGGCCCGGGTCATCCCGACGTAGAGCAGCCGCCGCTCCTCCTCCACCGCCGCGGCGCCCTCGGCGTAGACGATCGGCATGGTGCCCTCGTGCATGCCGACCAGGAACACCGCGTCCCACTCGAGGCCCTTCGCGGCGTGCAGGGTCGCCAGCGTCACGCCCTGGGCCACCGGTGCGTGCTGCTCGGCGGCGCGGCGGTCGAGCTCGGCGACGAACCCGGTGAGGTCGCCCTCGGCGTGGGTCTCCGAGAACTCCTCGGCCTGCGACACGATCGCCTGCAGGGACTCCCACCGGTCGCGGACGTTGCCCCTGCCGGTCGGCGCCTGCTCGGTCCAGCCCATCCCGGCGAGGACCGCCTTGACGTCGGCGACGAGACCGTCACCGGAGCCGCCGTCGCTCCGGGCGTTGCCCCGCAGCAGGGTCACCGCCTGGCGCACCTCGGCGCGCTCGAAGAACCTGGCCGCGCCGCGCACGACGTAGGGGATGCCGCGCGCCGCGAGCGCCTCCTCGAACGCCTCCGACTGCGCGTTGACCCGGAAGAGCACGGCGACCTCCCGCATCGGCACCCCGGCGCGCTGGAGGTCCAGGATCTGGGCCGCGACCGCCTCGGCCTCCGCGACCTCGTCGGTGTGCTCGGCGTAGCCGACCTCCGGACCTGCCGCCTGCTGCGACCGCAG
This sequence comes from Nocardioides pakistanensis, assembly GCF_054781215.1. Taxonomy (NCBI): domain Bacteria; kingdom Bacillati; phylum Actinomycetota; class Actinomycetes; order Propionibacteriales; family Nocardioidaceae; genus Nocardioides; species Nocardioides pakistanensis. Next base: position 24,165 of record NZ_BAAGUV010000007.1, read on the forward strand.
CGACACCCCGGCCGACGGGGTGCCGGCCAGGAGCTGGTTGGCCGCGGCCACCACCTGCGGCGTCGACCGGTAGTTGCGCACCAGCTCCAGCGAGGTGGTGCCGCGGTGGCGCTTGGGGAAGTCGACCAGGTAGCTCGCGCTGGCCCCGGCGAAGGAGTAGATGGTCTGCGCCGGGTCGCCGACGACGCACAGGTCCTCGCGTCCGCCGAGCCACAGGTCGAGCAGCGCGGACTGGATCGGGCTGACGTCCTGGAACTCGTCGACCACGAACCAGCGGTACTGCCGGCGCACCTCGGCCGCGACCCGCTCGTCCTCGGCCAGCAACGCGGCGGTGATCAGCAGGACGTCCTCCATGTCCATCCGGCCCTGGTCGCGCTTGACCTCCTCGTAGGTGGCGAACACCCGGGCGATCGTGGCCGGGTCGTGGCCGGAGACCGACCGACCCCGGGCCTCCGCGACCTTGGCGTAGTCGTCCGGACGGACGTTGCTCACCTTGGCCCACTCGACCTCCGAGGCCAGGTCGCGCAGGGTCGCCTGGTCGGTCTGGATCCGGTTGCGCCGGGCGGCGTTGCCCAGCAGGGGGAGCTTGGACTCGGTCAGCACGGGGAGCTCACCGCCGTACACCCGGGGCCAGAAGTAGCGGGCCTGGCGCAGGGCGGCGGAGTGGAAGGTGCGCGCCTGCACCCCGCCCGCTCCGAGCTCGCGCAGCCGGGTGCGCATCTCGCCCGCCGCGCGAGTGGTGAACGTGACGGCGAGCACCTCGGAGGGGTTGTAGATGCCGGTGGCCACGCCGTAGGCGATCCGATGGGTGATCGCGCGGGTCTTGCCGGTGCCCGCACCGGCGAGCACACGCACGGGCCCGCGCAGCGCGAGCGCGACCTCCCGCTGCTCCGGGTCGAGAGCCTCGAGCAGGCGGTCCGCCGAGGCTGCGCCGAGACCGGCGGAGGGGTCGAAGGCGACCACGCGGAACAATCTCCTCACATCGGGTGTTGTGCTGGATGCGAGCCGTGGCGGCACGGCTCGTTGTGTGTCCGGTCCGCGCCAGCGGGCCGGACAGCGCCAGCCCTCAGGGTAGACGTCAGAAGGGACAGTTCATGCCTGCCAGCTCACCGGCCACCTCCGGAGCAGCCGTCACGATGTACTCCACGCAGTGGTGCGGCTACTGCTTCCGGCTGCGCAAGCAGCTCGACCGTGAGGGCATCGCCTACGACGTGGTCGACATCGACCGTGACGAGGAGGCGGCGGTCCTGGTGATGCAGGTCAACGGCGGCAACCAGACCGTCCCGACGATGATCTACAAGGACGGCTCGGCCCAGACCAACCCCTCGCTCGCCGAGGTCAAGGCCAAGCTGGCGTCCCTGAACTGACCGCGCGTCCCCGGCTACCAGTGGCCGGGCAGCGGCCCGCCGTACCAGCTCTCGATCAGCGTCCGCGAGATCGAGATCCGTCCGGGCAGGAGCAGCGTCCCGGCCTCGGCCTCAGCACGCATCTGCTCGCGTGTGAACCACCGGGCCTCGCTGATCTCGTCGGCGTCGACCTCGATGTCGGTGGTCAGCGCGTGCGCGAAGAAGCCGACCATCAGGCTCGCCGGGAACGGCCACGGCTGGTTGCCGAGGTAGGTCACCTCGCCGACCTCGACGCCGACCTCCTCGGCGACCTCGCGGCGCACGGCGTCCTCGAGGGACTCCCCCGGGTCGACGAAGCCGGCCAGCGTCGAGAACCGACCTTCCGGCCAGCGCGGCTGGCGGCCGAGCAGCGCCCGGTCGTCGCCGTCGGTGACGAGCATGATCACCGCCGGGTCGGTGCGCGGGAAGTGCTGGCGCCCGCAGCCGGTGCAGGTCAGCACGTGGCCGGCCGCGGCGACCTCCAGCCGGCTGCCGCACCGCGAGCAGAAGCGGTGCGCGTGGTGCCACTCCGCCAGCGCCACCGCGTGGACCAGCAGGCTGGCGTCCTCGGTGGTGAGCGCCGGGCCGACCATCCGCAGGTTCGCCCAGTCCTCCTGCGGCTCGTCGAGCAGCACGGCGAAGTGCGCGACGTCTCCGCTCTGGCCGAGGAAGACGCGTTGCCCCTCCGGCGCCTCGGGCGGGCTCAGCCAGCGCACCGCCGTACCGTCCTCGGCGACGGGAAAGTGGCCACGAGCCAGCAGCAGCACGCGGGTCGTCGGTGAGGCCCAGGTCTCCGCGAGCCAGGCGTCGTCGGTACGTCGGTGCCCGACCCTGTCGTGGGCACGGACCGACAACGCGATCTGCGGCGGGGTGGAGCCAGGATCGTGGTGAGGGGTCACGACTCCGAGCCTAGGATGCGGCCATGAGCACCCACATCTCAGCCGAACCCGGGCAGATCGCCCCCCACGTCCTGATGCCCGGCGACCCGCTGCGCGCGAAGTGGATCGCCGAGCACTTCCTCGAGGGAGCCGAGCTCTACTCGCAGGTGCGCGGGATGTTCGGCTACACCGGCCGCTACCGCGGGGAGCGGGTGTCGGTGCAGGGGTCTGGCATGGGTCAGCCGTCGCTGGCGATCTACGCGCACGAGCTGTTCGCGGAGTACGACGTCCAGACGATCATCCGGGTCGGCTCGTGCGGTGCGCTGAGCGAGGACCTGAGGTTGCGCGACATCGTGCTCGCCTCGGGTGCCTGCACCGACTCGTCGATGAACCGGATCCGCTTCGAGGGTCTCGACTACGCCCCGGTCGCCGACTTCGGCCTGCTGCGGGCGGCCTGCGACGCGGCGGAGGCGAAGCACCTGCCCGTGCAGACCAAGGTCGGGTTGATCTTCTCCAGCGACTCCTTCTACAGCGCTCGGCCCGAGCTGACCAAGCGGATGGTCGACTACGGCGTGCTCGCCGTCGAGATGGAGGCGGCCGCGTTGTACACCCTCGCCGCCGGGTTCGGCCGGCGCGCCCTGACCGCGTGCACCGTCTCCGACCACATCGTCACCGGGGAGGAGACCACGGCTCTCGAACGCGAGCAGACCTTCGGTCACATGGTCGAGATCGCGCTCGACGCGATGCTCGCCTGAAGATCCTCGCCTGAGGCCAGGAGTGGGCACGAACAGCAGGTGCGCCCGCGAAATGGGCACGAACAGCAGCGACCGTCGCTCGAGCTTGCGGTTCTTGCCCAATCCGGACGGCCGGCTGCGGTTTGTGCCCAGTCCCGCCACCGGGCAGACCACGCCGCGCAGGTCGGTCTCACCTGCGCACGAACCGAGTCGACCGGAAGCCTCCTGCACGAGCCAGGAGGAGTTCAGCGGGTCCCGGCGATGAGGTGCTCGAGCTCGGCGCGGCCGGGGAGGTCGTCGTGCTGGACGAGGTCCCCGGTCCGGACGTAGTAGAACGCCGCCCGGACGTGGTCGACCGGGACGCCGGCCAGCTCCGCCCAGGCGACCCGGTAGATCGCCAGCTGGAGCGGGTCGGCGGTCTGCTGCTGGTTGGTCTTCCAGTCCACGACGAGGAACCCGGTGTCGGTCTCGTAGACCGCGTCGATGCGCCCGCGCACCACCTGCCCGGCGAGCACCAGGGCAAACGGCGGCTCGATCGCGTGCGGCACCCGGTCGCCGAACGGTCCTGCGGTGAACCGCTCCACCAGCTCGTGCAGCTCGCGCTCGTCCTCGATGCCCTCGTCACCGCGGCCAGGCAGCTCGTCGAGGTCGACCAGCTGCTGCTGCCCGAACCGTGCCTCGACCCAGGCGTGGAACCGTGTGCCGAACCGCGCCGCCGGCGATGGCTTGCGCGGCATCGGCCTGGCCAGGTCGGCGGCCAGAGCCTGGGCGTCGTCACGGAGCCGGGCGAGCGAGGTCGCGGACAGGCTGGAGGGCAGCGGCACCACCACCTCGTCGGAGATCCCGGCTCGCGCCTCCTCGAGGAGCCGGTCGAGCTCGTCGTCCCACACCGTGACCTGCGCGGCCTCCTCGGCGGTGAGCCCGGCGTCGAGCGGCAGCTGCTCCGCCCCTCCCGAGGCTTGCAGGTCCGCGACCGCCGACCGCACCAGCGCTGCAGCCTCCGCTCGTCTGGCCACCTCGGCGGCGTGCGCCTCGACCGGCCAGGGTCGGCTGACGGGCTGGGCACGCAGCGGGTTGTCCGCCTCCTTCGCGGGTTTGTCGAGCCAGGGCTCCCACCGCTCCCCCCACTCCTGGAGCTTGGTGCGCACGACCTGGTGGTAGGCCGAGGGGCCCAGGGAGCGTTGCCGGGAGGCGCTCCAGCAGTACGACGACACCGACAGCAGGTGTCGCGCCCGGGTGAAGGCGACGTAGCCCAGACGCAGCTCCTCCTCGAGCTCGTGGTCCTTGCAGGCCGCGGCGAAGTCCTTGAGCTCCTCGGCCGAGTAGCCCTTGAGCACCGGCAGGTCGGCGGCGTCCCCGCGCAGCGGGTAGGGCAGCACCTCGGGACCGGCGGTCCACTTGGTGCGGGCCCGCGAGGTGGGGAACTTGTCCTCGGCGACTCCGACCAGGAACACCGCGTCCCACTCCAGGCCCTTGGCCCGGTGCACGGTCAGCAGCTTCACCGAGTCCGCCTCGGTCGGGGTGGCCACGTCGAGGCCGTTGCCGTGCTCGTCCTCGGCCTGGAGGTAGGCGAGCAGCGCAGGCAGGGTGACGTTGCCGTCGACGGCCTGGAAGTCGGCCACCGCCTTGACGAAGAGGTCGAGGTTGTCGCGTCGCGCGTGTGCAGCCGGGCTGACGGACGAGGCGAGCTCGACGTCGATGCCGGTGGTGTCGATGATCCGGCGCACGAGGTCGAGCAGCGGCTCGCCGGCGTAGCCGCGCAGGTCCCGCAGCTCGCGGGAGAGCAACCCGAACCGCTCGCGAGCCTCGGTGGAGTAGGGCAGGTCGCCGGGGTCGTCCAGGGCGTCACCGAGCGAGACCACCTCGGTCGGGTCGGCGCCCTCCACCGCCGCGGCGAGCTCCTCGTCGACGCTGCGGACGGCCTCTCGGGCACCGGCGCCGGCGACGTCGGCGAGCTGCCTGGCCCGCCGGCCCAGCAGCGCCAGGTCGCGCGCTCCGACCGCCCAGCGTGGCCCCGACAGCAAGGTGAGCAGCTCGGCGTTGGCGGTCAGGTCGTGGAGCACCGTCAAGGTGGCGACCACCTCGGCCACCTCGGGCAACCTGAGCAGGCCCTGCAGGCCGACGATCTCGACCGGCACCTCCGCCTCGCTCAGGGCGTCGAAGACGTCCGCGGCGTGGGAGTTGTCGCGGGTGAGCACCCCGATCTTCGACCACGCCGGCTCAAACATCTCGTCGTGGGCGCGGATCACCTCGCGGGCAAGGTGGGCGAGCTCCTCCGGATAGGTCTCGAGCACCGCACTGCGGACCGTGCCGGGTGCCGCACCCGGCTTCGGCTCGAGGGGCTGCACCTGCGGCATCCGGTTGTACAGCGGCCGGGCCAGCGCGTTGGCCAGCTCGAGGATCCGCCCGTCGGAACGCCGGTTGACGGTCAGCGAGAACGTGTCGACGTCGGGCGAACCGTCGGCACGCGGGAAGTCGCGGCCGAAGCCGAGGATGTTGGACACCGACGCGCCGCGCCAGCCGTAGATCGCCTGGTTCGGGTCGCCGACGGCGGTGACCGCGTGCCCCCGGCCCTGCTCCGGAGAGTCACCGGAGAAGAGCCGGCTCAGCATCGTGGCCTGGGCGACGGAGGTGTCCTGGTACTCGTCGAGGAGCACGATCCGGTAGCGCTCGCGCTCGGCCGTGCCGACCTCGGGCTGCTCGGAGGCCAGCCGGGCGCCGAGTGCGATCTGGTCGGAGAAGTCCATCAGCCCCAGGTGCGCCTTCAACCTGCGGTAGGCCTCGACGAGGCCGAGGAGCTCTTCGCGCCGGTCGATGGAGCTGAGCACCTTGTCGACCTCGGCGATCTTCGTCTTCCCGGTCTCGGCCGCCTTGGCGGCGACGACACGGGGACGCTGCTCGGCGTGGAAGGCACGCACGTCGTCGGGGGTGAGCAGGTGCTCGGCCATCGCGCCGTCGAGGGCGAGCAGGTAGTTGATCACCGTGGGCGGGTGGTCGCTGAGCAGCTCGACCCGGCCGTCGTAGCGGGCGATCGCGCGGGCGGCGAGCTGGTAGCGCGACGCGTCGGCGATGACCCGGGTGTCGGGCTCGTGGCCGATCCGCAGGCCGTGCTCGGTGAGCAGCCCCGCGGCGTAGGCGTTGTAGGTCGCCACCACGGGCTCCTCGGGCTCCTCCGCCATCTCCTCGTCGCTGAGCAGGCGCCGGGCACCGGGTGGAGGCAGGATCCCTGCCGCGCGAAGGCCCGACCTGATCCGGGAGGCGAGCTCGCCCGCGGCCTTGGTGGTGAAGGTGAGGCCGAGCACCTGGTCGGGGCGGACCTGGCCGGTGGCCACCAGCCACACCACCCGTGCGGCCATCACGGTGGTCTTGCCCGAGCCGGCACCGGCGATCACGACGTGCGGCGACAGCGGCGCGGTCACCACCGCGAACTGCTGGTCGCTGAAGGTGAAGTCCTCCTGCATCAGCGCGCGCAGCTGCTCGGGGGTGTCCACCGGCCGGGGACGGAACGGCCCGGTCACGACAGCACCGTACCGGCGCCCTTGACCGGACAGATCGCGTGGAAGGAGCAGTGGTCGCAGTGGGCGCCGGCTCGAGCCTCGAACGCCTCGCCGCGCACCACGCGCACCGCCTCCATCAGCTGTTTCTCGATCGGCAGGTGCCCATCGGCATCCGGCTCCTGCGGCGCCTGGGGCTGCACCTTCGCCGCGCCGCGCACCTCCTTGCGCAGCTGCACCAGCTCGGCGCCTCCGGCGCGCACCGGCCCCGGCGCCCGGTCGGGGTGCTCGGCGAGGAGCTCGTCGGCCGCGCCGTGGTCGACGGCGTACTGGTACAGCCCGAGCTGGGCGTTGGTGGGCAGGTCCTTGTCGGCGGGAGGGTACTTCGAGGTCTTCAGGTCGATCACCACCACGCGGCCGTCCTCGTCGAGCTCGAGCCGGTCGGCGTAGCCGTTGAGGCGCACCTGTGACCCGTCGGGCAGCGTGACCTCGGCGGCGAGGTGCTGCTCGGTGCCGATCACGGTGCGGGCGCCGGGTCGCGAGTGCCAGGCCAGGAACCGGCGCAGGGCGGCCTCGACCTCCTGCCGCTCGCGGGTGCTCGACCACGGGGTCCGGAAGTGCAACCGGGTCCAGACCCGGTCGACGTAGGCCATCAGGTCGTCGCTGCCGGCGAGCTCGCCCTTGCCGATCCGGTCGGCCAGCGCGTGCACGACCAGGCCGAACCCCTGGGCCGCCGTGGACGGGGTCGCGCCTCCGGCCTCACGCTCGAGGAACCACTTGGCCGGGCAGGCCAGGATCGCCTCGAGCGCGCTGGCAGAGAGCCGGACCGGCTCGTCGGCGCTGCGGACCGGGTGGTCCGCGAGGCTGCGGCCGCGGGTGCCCCACCAGTGGGCAGGGTCGGCCTGCGGCGCCAGCGGCTTGCCGTTGGCGGTGACCACGGCGAGCCGGGCCAGTCGCTTGGCTGCGGCCCGGCGCAGCGCGTCGGATGCGTCGGGGTCGGAGGCCGTGCGACGCAGGTCGGCGACGAGGCCGGCCAGCGACAGCGGGCGCGGCGGACGGCCCTTGACCGGGACCACCGGAACGCCGAGGTCGTCGAGGAAGCGCGACGGCTGGTCGCCGTCCTCCTCCGGGGACTGCACCGCGGTGACCAGCAGCCGCTGGCCGGCTCGGGTGCAGGCGACGTAGAACAGCCGCCGCTCCTCGGCCAGCAGTGACGCCATGGTCACCGGCGGGAGGATCCCGTCGGCGCCGATCCGGTCCGCCTGCAGAAGCGTGCTCCGGCGCCGCAGGTCGGGCCAGCCGTCCTCCTGCACCTGAGCCACGACGACGAGCCGCCACTCCAGGCCCTTGGAGCGGTGGGCGGTCAACAGGCGGACCGCGTCGCCACGGACCCCCCGCTCGGCGAGGGTGTCGGCGGGGATCTGCTGAGCGACCAAGGTCGCCAGGAAGCTCGCGACGCTGGTGTGGCCGCGCTGCTCCTCGGTGCGCGCGGCCACGTCGAACAACGCGCACAGCGCGTCGAGGTCGCGGTGGGCCATGCGGGCCGCGGCGCCGCCCTCGTCCACCATCCCCCGGAGCCGCTGCGGCCACCGAGTGCCGCTCCACAGCGTCCACAGCACCTCCTCGGCGGTGGCGCCGGCGTCGAGCTGCTCGCGCGCCTCCCGCAGCAGCCGGCCGAGCCGGGTGACCTTCGCCGCCGCCCGGCCCTCCACGTCCGCCAGCACGTCGGGCTGGAGCACCGCCTCCCGCAGCAGCTCCGGCGAGGGCCGGGGCGTGCGGTCCGCGGAGCCGGCTGCGACCTTCTCGCACGCCCGCAGGCCCCGCGCGAGAGCACGCACCTCGGTGGCGTCGAGGCCGGCCAGCGGGGAGGCGAGCAGGGACTCGATCCGGTCCGTGCCGACGTAGTCGTGGTCGCCACGATCGGTGTCGTCGAGGTGGACCACGATGTGGAGAGCGTCGAGCAGGGTCGCCACGGCCGGCTCCCGCACCAGCGGCGTGTCGTCTGCTGCGACCTCCACGGGCACCCCCGCGGCACCGAGGCCGCGGCGCAGCGCCGGGATCGAGCTGCGGCCGGAGCGGACCAGCACGGCCATCTGCGACCAGGGAATGCCGTCCTCGAGGTGAGCGCGGCGGAGCAGGTCGGCGACGTGCTCCACCTCTGCCCGGGGGGTGTCGAAGGTGCGCACGACGACCTCGCCCGGCCCGAACGGGGTGTCGGTGGGGCGGGGGTTGCGGAACGCCCCGAACAGCTCGGCGTCGATCGCGCCCCTGGTCGGGATCGCTCCGGCGACGGCGCGCGAGGCCTCGAGCAGCACCGGCCCGAATCGGCGGGTCACCCGCAGTGCGACCGTGCGCGCACGCTCGCCCTCCCGGGTCCGGAACTGGTCGGGGAAGTCGAGGATCCCCCGCACCTCGGCACCCCGGAAGGCGTAGATCGACTGGTCCGGGTCGCCGACCACGACCAGGTTGCGCCCGTCGCCGGCGAGGGCCTGGAGCAGCCGCACCTGCGCGGGGTCGGTGTCCTGGTACTCGTCGACGAAGACCCAGGAGTACTGCCGGCGGAGCCGCTGCTGCACCTCGGGCTGCTCGGCGAGCGCGACCGCGCGGGCGACCAGCTCGGGGTAGTCGATCGCGCTCTCGTTGTCGAGGATGGTGAGGTACTGCTCCATGAACAGCCCCGCGGCCTCCCACGCGGGATGGTCCTCGCGACGACCCAGCTCGACCAGGTCGGCCGGGTCCAGGCCCTTCTCGCGGGCGCGGGCGAGGACGTTCTGCACCTCACGGGCGAATCCCCGGGTGCCGACCGCCCGGTCCAGCGAGGCCGGCCAACGCACGGACTCGGCCTCGTGGGTCAGCAGCCGCTGGAGCACCACGTCCTGCTCTGGAGCGCTCAGCAGGCGCAGCGGCTCGTCGTACAGACCCTTGGGGCCGTGCGCGCGCACCAGGCCGTAGGCGAAGGAGTGGAAGGTCGAGCTCAATGCGGTCGACATCGTCCGGCCGACGCGTGCGGTCACCCGGTCCCGCAGCTGCTCGGCGGCCTTGCGACTGAACGTGAGGGCGAGCACGGCCTCCGGGGAGACCCCGCGCCGCTCGATCCGGTCGACGATCGCCTCGACCAGGGTGGTGGTCTTGCCCGTGCCCGGGCCGGCCAGCACCAGCAACGGACCGGCCTCGTGGTCGACCACCGACTGCTGGAAGGAGTCCAGCAGCGGCGCGGCGGTGCGTCCCGCGGTCGGGGGCACGAGGCGGTACTTCGTCATGCTCCCCATCTCATCAGAGCCGACCGACAGGTTCCTCGCCCGCGTCCGGCCACCACGCGGCCACCGCCATGTCGACCCGGCCGGAGCCACGCATCGCGGTTCCCTCGGCGCGGTGGTGGGCCAGCGCCTCGCCGTCGTGGCACACCGGCAGGCCGCCGTCGGCGCGCACGACCCGCCACCACGGTACGGCGGAGCCCTCGATCGACATCACCCGGCCGACCTGTCGCGGGCCGCCGACGCCGACCACCTCGGCGATCGCGCCGTAGCTCATCACGCGGCCGGGCGGGATCGTCTCGACCACGGCGAGCACCCGCTCGACGTACTCCTCACGGTCCACGGCGCCCAGGGTAGTGCCGCGAGCTCACAGGATCGGGGAGAACTCCTCGGTCCCGCGCACCAGCCGGAGCCCGGGGATGCCGGCGTGCCGGCGCGCGAAGGCGAGCTCGCGGTGCAGGTCGCCGACCCCGTTCGACCCGGCCAGCGGCGCGATGGTCAGCGTGGACAGCGTGCCGACGGCTCGGCCCTCCGCGTCGAGGAACCCGCTGCCGGAGTCGCCCGGGACACCGGGGGTCAGGGTGAGGACCAGGTGGCTCCAGCCGCCGCCGGAGCTGCTGAGCGCGAGCCCCTGCTTGGGTGAGAGCGGCTCGAGGCCGCCGCGCAGGCTGGAGCTGCCGAAGGAGTGCACGATCTCGCCCTCGGCGGGGAGGGTCCGGCGCAGCCCCACGGGACCGCCCCAGAACGGCACGCTGGGGTTGACCTTGCGCACGTGTGCCGGGCCGACCCGGACCAGGGCGAAGTCGTTGTAGGCGCAGGCGTCCGGATCGTCCGTGCCCAGCCGGCGCATGGTGAGCCAGGAGCTGTAGACGAGCCGGCCCGACCCCACCGTCGTGCCCTCGGTGACGGCGGAGCCGCCGCGAGCGAACCGGACACGCGTGCCCAGGGGCAGGGAGCCCGCCCGGCAGCCGTCGGTGTCGGTCGCCTCGCCGGTGCCCGCACAGTGCGCGGCGTAGCCGACGTAGACGCGCCGGCGCCGGTCGGTGAACACGAAGTTGCCGGTGCACTGGCCGCCTGCGGTGTACATCTGCACCCCGGGCGTGATCGTCGCCCGGTCAGCCGGGGCCCAGCGTCCTCCGTCGGCCGGCGCGACGGCCAGGGACGGGCTCGCAGGCGCGACGCTCAGCAGAGCGGCGAGAGCCAGGGCCAGCCGGCGGACAGGACGGCGCCGTGCGGTGCGAGGGGTGGGCACAACTACCTCCGGGGAAGACACAGGGCCCGCTCCGGCTGGGGAGCGGGCCCTGCTCGACGTGCTGGGCAGGGATCAGAGCAGCGGAGAGAACGGCTCGGTGCCCTGGACCAGGGACAGACCGGCGATGCCGGAGTGCTGCTTGGCGAAGTTGAGCTCGTGGTTCAGGTCGCCCACACCGTTGGAACCGGCCAGCGGTGCCAGAGCCAGCGTCGACAGGGTGCCGAGCGCGTTGCCCTCGGCGTCGAGGAAGGCGCTGCCCGAGTCACCGGGGACTCCCGGGGTCAGGGTGTAGACCGGGTGGGTCCACCCGCCGCCGGAGGTGCCGAGGCTCGTGCCCTGCTTCGGCGAGAGCACCTCGATGCCCCCGCGGAGGCTGGAGTTGCCGAAGGAGTACACCGTCTCACCGATCCCGGTGCCGTCGGTGTTGATGCCCATCGGGCCACCCCAGAACGGGATGGAGGGGTTGACGTCGCCGACGTACTGCGAGTCGACCTTGACCAGCGCGAAGTCGTTGTAGGCGCAGGTGTCGGCGTCGGTGGTGCCCGCCTCCTGCATGGCCAGCCAGCTGCTGTAGACCAGGGTGCCGGTGCCGACCGTCTGACCGGAGGTCACCAGGCTGCCGCCCTCGACGAAGTCGACCTTCGTGCCGAGCGGCAGGGAGCCCGCGTCGCAGCCGTCGGTGTCGGTGGCCTCGCCGGTGCCGGCGCAGTGCGCGGCGTAGCCGACGTAGACGTTGGAGGAGCTGTCGGTGAAGACGAAGTTGCCGGTGCACTGGGCGCCTGCGGTGTACATCTGCACGCCCGGGTGGATGGTCGCGGAGTCCGCGGGCGCCCAGGTGGGGGCGGCTGCGGTCGACGTGCTGGTCGCCGCGATGGCGGCGGTGGCGAGGACGGCGCTGGCGAGCGTGGCAACAGCGGCGCGGGTCCGAACGGCCATGAAGGTGTGCTCCTTCCCGAGAGCATCAGGGTTGTGGCAAGCACAACGACGATGCCCTCGGGAGGTCACGCCCCAAACGCTGGTCTAGTACGACGGCTGCGACGGGTCGATCTGGTTCACCCAGGCCACCACGCCGCCGCCCACGTGCACGGCGTCGTTGAACCCCGCGCCCTTCACGACCGCGAGCGCCTCGGCGGACCGCACGCCGGACTTGCAGTGCAGCACGATCTGCTTGTCGTGCGGCAGCTGCTCGATGGCGGTGCCGTTGAGGAAGTCGCCCTTGGGGATCAGCACCGAGCCGGGGATCTGGTTGATCTCGAACTCGTTGGGCTCGCGTACGTCGATCAGCACGAAGTCGCGCTCGCCGTTCTCCCGCTCCTTGAGCATCGTCTCGAGCTGGGTCACCGAGATCGTCGAGCCGACGGCGGCGTCGGCCGCGGCCTCGCTGATCGCACCGCAGAACGCGTCGTAGTCGATCAGCTCGGTCACCGTCGGGTTCTCGCCGCAGATCGCGCAGTTGGGGTCCTTGCGGACCTTGATCTTGCGGTACTCCATCTCGAGGGCGTCGTAGATCATCAGCTGCCCGAGGATCGGCTCGCCGATCCCGGTCAGCAGCTTGATCGCCTCGTTGACCTGGATCGAGCCGACGCTGGCGCACAGCACGCCGAGCACGCCGCCCTCGGCGCACGAGGGGACCATGCCCGGCGGCGGGGGCTCGGGGTAGAGGCAGCGGTAGCAAGGGCCGTGCTCGGCCCAGAACACCGATGCCTGCCCGTCGAAGCGGTAGATCGACCCCCACACGTAGGGCTTGCCGAGGAGGACGGCGGCGTCGTTGACCATGTAGCGGGTCGCGAAGTTGTCGGTGCCGTCGACGATCAGGTCGTACTGCTCGAAGATGCCCAGCACGTTGTCGTTGTCGAGCCGGCCCTCGTGGAGCACGACGTCGACGTACGGGTTGGCCTCGAGGATCGACTCCTTGGCCGACTGCGCCTTGGACTTCCCGATGTCGCTCTGCCCGTGGATGATCTGGCGCTGCAAGTTGGACTCGTCGACCTCGTCGAACTCCGCGATGCCGATCGTGCCGACACCGGCAGCGGCGAGGTAGAGCAGCGCCGGGCTGCCGAGACCACCGGCGCCGATCACCAGCACCCGGGCGTTCTTCAGCCGCTTCTGCCCGGTCATCCCGACGTCGGGGATGATCAGGTGCCGGCTGTATCGGCGGACCTCGTCGATGGTGAGCTCGTCGGCGGGCTCGACCAGGGCTGGAAGGGACACGCGTGCTCCTCGTGGGTTTTCGGACTGCCGGTCTGGTTTGAACAACCGAGCGGTCCAGCATGTTCCCTCATGCTCTCCCGGGCCGGCGACGAGCGTGGCCGGCGGTCCGCGATCCGGACCCCGGCGGCGCGGTCAGGGCACGGGTTCGGCGACGACGACGGCGTTGCTGAGGTACGTCGTGCCGTTCCAGTCCTCGCAGGTGACGAGCACCAGCCGTCCGGGCACGGACTGGCTGAACAGCTCCGCGGCGTCCCGGGCCAGGCCGGCCTTGCGGTAGATCCGGACGCCGCTGACCTCGTAGAGCAGCGACCCGGCCGCCGTACGGACCCTCACCCGGTCACCACGGCGTAGCCGCTCGAGGTCGTCGAAGGCCCCGCCGCCGCTGCTCACCGTGTGGCCGGTGATCAGGGCGGAGCCGCGTACGGCGCCGGGGCGGGCGCCCGAGCGCCACCACCCCAGCACCTGAGGGTCGGCCGGCGGCAGCAGGACACCGCCGGGCGCCTCGACCCCGACCACCTTGGCGTCGATCCCCAGGCGGGGCACGACGAGCCGACGCGGTGGCCGGGGGGTGGTTCGAGGCGGCCCTGGGGGGTTAGCCGCCTCGAACCGGACCGCGGGCGCCACCGTGTAGGGCGGCAGGGATGCCCGCGAACCCTCGCCCGCGCGCAGTGAGCCGTCCGCCGACCGGGCGGTCGCGACGCCACCGCTCACCGCGAGGGCGAGCCCGAGCGCGGAGACCGTCAGGGACAGGCCCCCGCGCCCGGACGTCGGCCTAGACCTCGTGGACGCCACGTCCGCGACGCCTCAGGTGCACCGCGACGAGGATGACCAGCAGTCCGGCGCCCACCAGCAGCGGACCGACCATGCTGCGGGTGATCGCCTCGACGGCACGGGACGGTGCCGCCTCGCTGTCCACCCCGGCCGCGACGGAGGTCGGCACGGCCTCGGGGACGACCACGCTCTGCGTCGGGGTCGGCGCGACCACCACGGGGGCGATCGGCGTCGGCGACGACGTCGTGGGCGGGGCCACCGGCGACGGCGTCGGCGCCTCGGTCTCGACACCCGCGACCTCGTCCGGGCACTCGGCCTGCGTGGGCTTGCGGGTGCTGGTGTCGACCACGACGGTGACCGGGTCACCGAGCACCCAGGTGCCGTTGACCTGCGACCAGGTCCTCGTCGTCCGGGTGGTCTTGGTGGTCACCACGTCCGCGGTGCAGTCGACGGTCTCGACGACGTCGTACCGGACGATCGGCCGGCGCTCCTCGGGCTGCTCGCATCCCGCGGCGTCGAGCTCGGCGTCGGTCGCCGGGCGGCTCGCCGTGTCCCGGGTGACCACCGGCGTCCCCTTGACCCAGGTGCGGGTCGTGGAGTTGTACACGTACTCGACGGTGGTGGTGATCGTCGTGGTGACGACGTTCTTGCTCGTGCAGTCGACCCTGCTCGACCGTTCGACGGTCACCTCACGCCGCGGCTTGGTCGGCGGCGGACAGTTGGCCTGGTTCAGCTCCGCGGCAGTGGCCGGACGACGGCCGGTGATTCGCTCCTCGACGACAGGAGCCTGCTTGACCCAGGTGCGGCTCGCGGCGTCGTAGCTCCAGTCGATCGTGGTGAACCTCGTGGTGGTGATGACCTCCTGCGAGGTGCAGTCCACCCGCTCGGAGGGCACGGCCGACCTGATCGGGTCCGGCTTGCTCGGTGGTGGGCAGTTCGCCTGGTTCAGCTCGGCCTTGGTGGCCGAGCGGGACTCGGTCCTGGTGGTCACCACCGGCGCGGTCTGGACCCACTTCTTGCCCACCAGGACCCAGTCGATGGTCGTGCGGGTGATCGTGGTGACGACCTTCTCGCTGGCGCAGTCCACCGTGGTGGAGGGCACCTCCTTGACGATCGGGTCTGGCTTCTTGGGCGGCGGACAGTCCTTCTTCTTCTTGTCCCAGTCCCAGTCCTTCCAGTCCCACTTCTTGTCGTGGTCCTTGCCCCACTTGTCCTTGCCGCCCCACTTGTCGTGGCCCCCGCCGGTCAGCTTGACCTTGCCGGACTTGGTCCGGCTGACGACCGCCTTGGAGTAGCAGTCGCTGCCCCAGGTCATCGAGGCCGTGGCGGTCTTCGCGCCACCGGCGGCCGGCGTTCCGGCAGCCTGCGCGGTGCCGGCGCCGACGATGACCAAGAGGCTCATGAGGAGCGCGACGACGCCGCCGGTCGCGAATGTCCTGCGAAGGACGTTGCGACGGCTGCGCGCACGCAGAGTCCTGCTGTGCATGTGAATCCACCCCACTGGTTTCCCCAGGGCCGGCTGCCTGCGCGCATGCGACACGGCCGCCGTGACCGATCCTGTCGGTCTGCCCCCCCCCACGGGTCAGTCTTCCGTCGGCCCGCAGTGGCGACAATCGCCTGCGAGACGACCAAGTCCGACCTGTCCGGATTGGTGGGCTTGTGTCGCGCAAAGATCACCCGTTCGGCCGGTCGCGCGTGGTCCGCTCTCCCTAGACCGGTCGGCCGAACGTCGGCCCGTACGCCGGTCGTACGGCGCCGCCGCACTGTCCGATCGGTGGAGCGTCGCGTGTTGTGTCGGTCCGGGGCGGCCCCTCAGCCGACCGGTCGGGCCATCACGACCACGTTGCTGCGCCACACGGACCCGTCCCAGTCCTCACAGGTGACCAGCACGAGGCGACCCGGGACGGTCTGGCTGAACAGCTCGTGCGCGTCCTGGGCCAGGCTGGCCTTGCGGTAGGTGCGCACCCCGGTCACCCGGTAGCCGATCACGCCGGTCGCCGTACGGACCCTCACCCGGTCGCCGACCCGCATCAGCTCCAGGTCGTCCAGGGCCCCGCCACCGGTGCTGACCGTGTGGCCGGTGACCAGCGCCGAGCCTCGGCGGGCCCCGGGCACCGCGCCGTCGGCCCACCAGCCGAGCACCTGGGGATCGGGCGGCGGCTCGAGGATCCCTGCCGGGGCGGTCGTCTCGACGACCGGGACGTCGACACCGAGCCGTGGCAGCGCCAGCCTGAGCGGGACACCACGCGCCCGATCAGCCCGGGGCCGGCCCGGATGAGGTCGCGCTCGCTTCCCGCTGATGGGCTCGAGCCGGACCCGCGGCGCCGCCACGAACGGCGGCACCTGCTGCGACCCCGGCTCGGCGACCGCCGTTTCCGGCGGCGGACCCGACCGTGCGGCGACGACGCCACCGACCACGGCCAGGGCAAGCCCGAGCGCGGAGACCGTCAGGGAGAGGCCTCCGCGCCCGGGTCGTCTCCTCCTAGAACTCGTGAGTCCCACGCTCACGTCGACCCGTCTGCAGCGCTCCGGCTGCGAGGAGCATCATCAGACCCGCGCCGATCAGGCCGAGCCCGAGCGGCGATCCGATGCCGGTCTCAACACTGGTCGGGCCGGGCAGTCCGGCGTCGACCGCGGTGGGGACGACCACCGGTCCGACAGCCGGCGCTGCCGGCGACACGGCCTCGGTCGGTGCGACCTCGTCCGCGACACACAGACCCTCGACCAGCGAGTACCCCTCGGGGACCTCCGTCTGGGCACCCTTGATGTTGGTGCAGACGTCGGCGGCCTCGGTCGGTGCGACCTCACAGTCGGTGGCCGGCGTGACCACCAGGTCGAACGACCAGTCCTCGACCGTCAGGACGGTGTTGCCCACCGCCTCCGCGGTCACCACGGCCGCGATCGGACCCTCATAGGTGCCGGGCTCGACCGGTTCGTCGTCGATGAGGTACTGCACGCCCGGGGTGTCCGGGATCGTGTAGCTGCCCTCGACCTCACACTCGTCGGACTGCACGACCGTCGGCGCCACTGGGGTCGCCTCGACCGGGCAGGGGACGTCGGTCCACGGCGCGGTCAGCGTCGCCGGACCCGAGATGTAGTACCCCGGGGCCGCCGTGAACGTGACCTTGCCCGCGACCTGGTCCACCACGAACGTGTAGCCGGCCTTGGTCACACCGTTGACGGTGTCGTCCTCGGTGCCGCACGGGTCGGTGTAGGTGATCTCAGGCGTCACCGGGATCAGCACCGGCTGCGGGGGCGGCGTGTAGTTGCAGTCGGTGCGGTCGGCACCGGCGTGCTCCTTGTCGAATCCCGGCCAGATGCCGGTCCCCTTGCCACCCCAGAAGATCCACGCGTAGTCCTTCTCCGCATCCGTGGTGAAGGTCGCGGTCCCGTGGGCCGGCACCAGCACCGACTTGCCCAGGCCGTACCAGGCCGTCACCGCGACGTCGGACGGGTTGGTCACCTTCCACTGGTGGGTGGCCACACAGTCCGGCACGAAGCTCAGGTCCAGGTCGACCTTCACGAAGCAGGGTTCGTCGGTGAACGTGTACGTCCACGTCCAGTCCCCCTCGGCCAGGACGTAGTGCGATGGCAGGTTGGGCCGCAGCTGCGCGGTCACCGTGACCGTGCTGCCCTCGTACGTCTTCTCCCAGTCGACCAGGCGGGTGTCCTCCGGCACGATCGTCTTGTCGAACTTCGTGCCGCACGGGTCCTTGAACACCGGCTCCCCCTCGGGCGTGACGACGATGGTCTGGTGACCGCCGCCGCACTCCAGCGACTCGATCGTCGGATAGTTGTGCGACCAACTGGTGACCACATCCTCGGGGAATGCGTAGCCGGCCTTCGCCTGGGCGGTCACGACCACCGTGCCGCCCGGAGCCATCGGACCCTCCACCGTGTAGTCGACAGCATCGGTGTCGTCGGCACCGGTCAGGGTCGCCTTCTTGTTGTCACACGTCGGGTCCGTGAAGGTCGGTGCTGCCGGTGTGACAACGGTCGGTCGCGGAGCCGGGCAGTCGGCCACGGTCGGTGCTGGCTGCCCCTCGTCCTTCACCAGCACATAGGAATCGTCCTGCGCGTCCGCGAAGTACTTCCCGGGAACCACAGGACTGATCTTGATCGCCGGGGCTGCGAGCCGGATCGGGTTGTTCCCCGTCTGCAGCCGCTCGTCGACCCCTGGCTTCCCGACGTACTTGCAGACGTACCAGTGGTCCTGACCACCGCGTCCCTCGCTCCCGACCTCGGCGGAAGCCGTCCCGGCCGTGCCGGTGACGATGAACCCCGTCATGAGTGTTGCGGCCCCCGCCACCGCCAGTACGGCCGTCAGCCGTTCCCGGAGCCTCCGGGCCTTGCGTGTTGTGCGCATCGCCATCCCACCCCATCTGTTGCCCGATGCGAGCATCCGTGGGCAGGCCGACATGGAGCCTGTGAGCACAAGTGATCCCCCGACCGGACGTGCACCGGTCGCTTGCCCGAGAACGTCGTCGGGCGCATGTGTAGCCCCCCAACCTTTCCTTCGGGGACCCCTCCCCGAAGGTTCCAACCCCCTGCTCTCACTATCGACCTGCCCGTCGCGGGCCACAAGGCCGTTGGACCTGAATGGCCCCACCCGGTCGCGCTACGTCCGGCTTTGTCCTGCCGAAATGGCCCAGGTTCACTAGTGAGTTCCGGGGACGGCAGGTGAGGACCTGAGGGCGCGTCCTCGGACATCGTCCGGATACGAGGATTACCGGAGAGTAGTCTTCTGCTCCGTCGGCACGAGAACCGAAAGAGGCGACGACACGTGTCCACCATGGATGAGGAGCGGCCGCGCGGCGGTCGCATGCCCCGTACGGCCCGCAGAGCCCAGCTGCTGGAGTCCGCGCTCGGCGTCTTCGTCGCCCAGGGTTACCACGCTGCCGCGATGGACGACATCGCCGAGCGCGCCGGCGTCTCCAAGCCGGTGCTGTACCAGCACTTCCCCGGCAAGCTCGAGCTCTACCTCGCGCTGCTCGACCAGTCCTGCGACACGATCATCGAGGCGACCCGCAAGGCGCTGGAGTCGACAGAGGACAACAAGGAGCGCGTCGCCGCGACGATGCGGGTCTTCTACGACTACGTCGCCAACGCGCACGGCGCCTTCCGCCTGGTGTTCGAGTCCGACCTCACCAACGAGCCGGCGGTGCGCGAGCGGGTCGACCGGGTGACGACCGAGACCGCCTCGCTGGTCGCCGCGGTGATCCACGACGACACCGGCCTGCCGGACGCGCAGTCCCGGCTGCTCGCGGTCTCCCTGGTCGGCATGGCGCAGGTCAGCGCACGGTTCTGGCTCGACGACCGGCGCGGGATCGGCCAGCACGACGCGGCAAACCTGGTCTCGAGCCTGGCCTGGCGAGGCATCAGCGGCTTCCCCCGCCACGAGGAGCCCTGACCGGCCGAGCAGGCACGGGTCGATCCTGCGGACTCAGCCGCTGCCCCGGGCGACTGTAGGGTCGTCGTACACGCCCCGGCGAGAGCCGAGGGTTCCCTGATCACCGCCGGGTCGGTCCCGGCGCGAGCAACGAGGAGGTCCTCCCATGGAGGTCAAGATCGGCGTCCAGAACGTGAACCGTGAGCTGGTCCTCGACACCGACCAGGAGGGCGACGAGATCGTGGCTGCCGTGGAGAAGGCACTGGCCGGTGAGGGCGGGGTCCTCTCCCTGACCGACAACAAGGGCCGCCGGGTGATCGTTCCGCTCGACAAGCTGGCCTACGTCGAGCTCG
Organism: Nocardioides pakistanensis; assembly: GCF_054781215.1. NCBI lineage: Bacteria > Bacillati > Actinomycetota > Actinomycetes > Propionibacteriales > Nocardioidaceae > Nocardioides > Nocardioides pakistanensis. The sequence goes on from NZ_BAAGUV010000007.1 coordinate 43,886, forward strand.
GCTCCCCCACGATCGGCCAGGTCGGCTTCCGCAGCTGACCGCAGCGGCTGTCAGGAGGCCAGGCCCAGCGCGGCCATCCGCTTGGCGTGGTTCTCGGTCAGCCGGGTGAACATCCGGCCGATCGCGGCCAGGTCCATGCCCGGCCGGTCCACGCCGCCGGACAGCAGCGCGGCCAGCGCGTCGCGCTCGGCAGCGACCCGCTGGGCCTGCGAGAGCGCCTCGCCCATCAGCCGCCGTCCCCACAGCGCCAGCCGACCCCCGACCCGGTGGTCGGCGTCGATGGCCTTGCGGACCCGGTCGACGACGAACTCCGCCTGGCCGGAGTCCTCGAGCGCGTCGATGATCAGCTCGCGGGTCTCGACGTCGAGGAAGGCAGCGATCTCGCGGTAGAAGTCGGCGGCCAGCCCGTCTCCGACGTACGCCTTGATCAGCCCCTCGAGCCAGTCCCGGGGTGCCGTGTGGGCGTGGAAGGCCTCGACCGGTCCGCGGAAGGGCTCCATCGCCGCGAACGGGTCCGCGCCGAGCTCTGCGAGCCGGTCGCGCAGGCTGACGAAGTGCCCGAACTCGCGCGAGGCCATGGCTGCCAGCTCGACCTTGTCCTCCAGGGCCGGAGCCATCTTCGCGTCCTCCGCGAGCCGCTCGAACGCCGAGATCTCGCCGTAGGCGATCGCACCGAGCAGGTCCACCACCGCCGCCCGGTAGGTCGGGTCGGAGAACACCAGCGGGGTCTGTCCGGCACCGCCGGGGACGGGCTCCGTAGCAGGGGGCTCCAGCGGCAAGTCGGTCATGCGCGCAGCCTACCGATAGACTCGGGGAGACATTACGTAGAGAGACAGGCAAGACCCCTGACTACCTTCAGAGAACTCGGGGTGCTCCCCGAGATCGCCGACGCCCTCGAGCGCGCCGGCATCACGACCCCCTTCCCGATCCAGGAGATGACCCTGTCGGTGGCCCTGATGGGCACCGACCTGATCGGCCAGGCACGCACGGGCACCGGCAAGACGCTCGCCTTCGGCATCCCCCTGATCCAGCGCACGCTGGCCCCGCACGACCCCGACTTCGCCGACCTCGCGGCGCCCGGCAAGCCGCAGGCGCTGGTCATCGCGCCGACGCGCGAGCTGGCCCTCCAGGTCACCAACGACCTCAAGACGGCCTCCGCCGACCGCGGCACCCGGATCCTCACCGTCTACGGCGGCGTCGGCTACGAGCCCCAGCTCGACGCCCTCGCGGCCGGCGTCGACGTGGTGGTCGGTACGCCGGGCCGGCTGCTCGACCTGGCCAACCGCCGGTCGCTGGACCTCTCGCACGTGAAGGTCCTGGTCCTCGACGAGGCCGACGAGATGCTCGACCTCGGCTTCCTGCCCGACGTGCAGAAGCTGCTCGCGAAGACGCCCGAGACCCGGCAGACGATGCTCTTCTCGGCCACCATGCCGGCCGCGATCGTGAGCCTGGCCCGCGTCCACATGCGCCACCCGATGAACATCCGCGCGGAGTCCTCCTCCGACGAGCAGACCGTGCCGGCGACGGCACAGTTCATCTACCAGGTCCACGACCTCGACAAGCCCGAGATGCTCGCGCGGATCCTGCAGGCGGAGAACTCCGGGATCACGATCGTCTTCACCCGCACCAAGCGTCAGGCGCAGCGGGTGGCCGACGACCTGGCCGAGCGCGGCTTCCCGAGCAGCCCGCTGCACGGGGACATGCCCCAGGTGGCCCGCGAGAAGGCGCTGACCAAGTTCCGCGAGGGCAAGCTCAAGGTCCTCGTCGCCACCGACGTCGCGGCCCGCGGCATCGACGTCGCGGACGTGACCCACGTGATCAACTACAGCTGCCCCGAGGACGAGAAGACCTACGTCCACCGGATCGGCCGCACCGGGCGCGCCGGCGCCACCGGCATCGCGATCACCTTCGTGGACTGGGCCGACATCACCCGGTGGAAGGTGATCAACAAGGCGCTCGACCTGCCGTTCGAAGACCCGCCGGAGACGTACTCCACCTCGGAGCACTTCTTCCACGACCAGGGCATCGCGCCGGGCACCAAGGGCCGGATCGTGCCCGAGAAGCCCGCGGAGCCGTCGGCCCGCGAGCCGAGGTCGCGCGAGGCGGGCAGCGGACGCAGCGAGCGGCCGCGCCGCGAGCGCAGCAGGACCCGGACCCGCGGTGGCCAGGCCGACCAGGGTGGCGCGTCCGAGGCCACCGCGACGCAGGCACCCGCCGACGGTGAGGAGAAGCCGGCGCGCAGCCGCAACCGCAGGCGTCGCCGGACGCGCAGCAACGAGGCGGCCAAGACCTCGAACGACTGACCTAGGCGGTCACGACCACCTTCGTGCCGACGGTCGCGAAGTACCACAGCGCGCGGGCGTCCGGACGCCACTGCCGGATGCAGCCGTGCGACTGGGGGGTGCCGAGCTCGGCACGTGTCTGCACGAGCTCGCCACGGTCGACGGGGATGTCATGGAAGCCGATCGGCGCCTGCTCGCCGTGGGCGAACCGGACCATGTACTGCATGGTGCCGGAGTCGTCGACGCCCACGGCGTGCCGGGAGGTGGAGTACACCTCGTAGCGTCCCGGCTGCAGGTTGTCGGTCAGGCTGCCCGAGACGAGGTAGGTGCGCCGCACCCGGTCCCCGTCGTCGACGAGCCAGACCCGCTGCGCACTGATGTCGAACACCACCCGCCTGCCGTGGCCGGACGAGGTCGGCAGCTCGTCGGACTCGGCGGTGACGGCCGCGACCGCGGCCGTGCTCCGGACCGGTGCGGTGAAGCCAGTGAGCCGCATCGCCTCCTCGACGGGTACGACGCTCGCGGCGGTCACCTCGAGGGGCGAGGGCCGCCCCGTCGTCGTGGGGAGCACCCCGGCGGCGCCGAGCACCGCCACGGAGGTCACCGCCACCGAGCACAGCATCGAGGCGATCCGCCCATAACGCGGGCGGACCCGGCGGGCAGACACGTGCGCCCCGGAACGCTGCCTCATGCCGCCTGAGTCTAGGAGCCCGACGTCGCTTTCTCGATGAGGTTGACGGCCACGTCGCGGTACGCGTCGGCGCCGCGGGTCTTCCGGGCGGTGGCCAGGATCGACCGGCCGGCCGCCGGAGCCTCGGCGAACCGGATCGACTTCGGGATCGGCGGCTCGATCACGTCGAGGTCGTAGGTGTCGGAGATGGTCTCCAGCACGGTGCGCGCATGGTTGGTGCGCCCGTCGTACAACGTGGGCAGCACGCCCCACACCGAGAGCTTCTTGTTGGTGAACCGGCGCACGTCGTGGACGGTGTCGAGGAGCTGCCCCACACCGCGGTGCGAGAGGGTCTCGCACTGCAGCGGGATCAGCACGCCGCCGGCTGCGGTGAGCGCCGCCACGGTGAGCACCCCCAGCGACGGCGGGCAGTCCAGCAGCACCCAGTCGTAGCCCTCGAGGTTCTCGAGCGCGGCGCGCAGCACGTACTCCCGCCCGGTGCGGGTGAGCAGGTCGGCCTCGGCTCGGGCGAGCTCGATCGTCGCGGGCAGCAGGTCGACGCCGTCGTCGGTCTCGAGGATCACGTCCGCGGCGTCGACGCCCTTGGTCAGCACGTGGTGGACCGACAGGTCGAGGTCCTCGGGGTCCACACCCAGCGAGAAGGTCAAGCAGGCCTGGGGGTCCAGGTCCACGATCAGGACCCGCTTGCCCTGCTCGGCCAGCGCCGCGCCGAGGGAGGCCACCGTGGTCGTCTTGGCGACGCCGCCCTTCTGGTTCGCGACGGCGAGGATCTGAGTCTTCATCGCGTTCATTGTGCCCGAGACCCCTGGCGGGGGCGCTGCCGTCTCGTGGAATGCTGTGCGCCATGCCCCGTGGAACCGCCCTCGTCACAGGCCCCACCGCCGGGATCGGCCGGTCCTTCGCCGAGGCGCTCGCCTCCCGAGGGCACGATCTGGTCCTGGTGGCCCGTGACCGGACCCGACTGGACCAGCTGGCCGAGCAGCTCCGCTCCGAGCACGCGGTCGAGGTCGAGGTGATCGCCGCCGACCTCGCCGACCGCGACGACCTGGCAGTCGTGGAGGCGCGTCTGGCCGACCCGGCCCGCCCGGTCTCGGTGCTGGTCAACAACGCCGGGTTCGGCCACAAGCACCCGTTCACCGAGAACCCGATCGAGGCAGAGCAGGAGATGCTCGACGTACTGGTCACCTCGGTGCTGCGGCTCAGTCACGCCGCGATCGGGCCGATGCTCGAGCGGGGCGAGGGGTGGATCGTCAACGTCGCCAGCGTCGCTGCGTTCCTGCCGCGCGGCACCTACAGCGCCGCGAAGGCCTACGTCGTGTCGTTCAGCGAGTGGCTGGACCTGACCTACCGTGACCGTGGGGTCCGCGCGATGGCGGTGTGCCCGGGCTTTGTCCGCACGGAGTTCCACCAGCGGATGGGAGTGGGCCGCGACTCCGCGCCGCGGTGGATGTGGCTCGACGCCGACCGGCTGGTCCGCGACGCCCTCGCCGACCTCGACCGCGGGAAGTCGGTGTCCATCCCGAGCAAGCGCTACAAGGTGCTCGCCGCGGTCGCGCGCTACACGCCGTCCTCGCTGCAGGCCCGGTTCCAGGGCCTCGGCCGCAAGTAGCACTCGCGCGCCGCGCGACTGGGCCGCGTCGCAGGGGCTCAGCCTTCGCCCGCCAGGAACGCCCGGATCGCGTTCGCCATCAGCTGCACCGCGATCGCCGAGAGCAGCAGACCGGCGATCCGGGAGACCAGCAGCACTCCGCTCTCGCGGATCACCTTCAGGATCGGCACCGAGAACCGCATCGACACCCACAGCGCGACGTGCACCAGCACCACGCCGAGCGCGACCCCGCCGAACGTCGCCACCCCGTCGACGCGGTCGGAGAACACCATCGTGGCGACGATGGCACCCGGTCCGGCCATCATCGGCGTGCCGAGCGGCACGAGGGCGACGTTGACGTTGCCCTCGGGACCGGCACTGACCGAGGACTGCTTGCCGGTCAGCAGCTCCAGGGCGATCAGCAGCAGGAGCAGGCCACCGGCCATCTGCAGCGCGGGCAGCGAGATGTTGAGGTAGTCGAGGATCTGCTGGCCGAAGAACGCGAACGCCACGATCACGCCGAACGACACCGCGACGGCCTGCCACGCGGCGCGGCGCATCGCGTCGAAGGAGCGGCCACTGGTCAGGGACAGGAAGATCGGGATGGTGCCGATCGGGTCCATGATCACGAACAGCGTCACGAAGACCTCGGTCATCAGCACGTAGTCGAGCCAGCTCACGGGTTGAGCACCTCGGGTGTGCTGCGGCCGGAGGATGCGGCCGAGGCATGGGCCAGCTCGATCAGCCGGGCGTACTCGTCGGGGGCGGTGGTGTTGCAGCCGAGCTCGTGGTCGAGCTTGCCCTCACCGTGGTAGTCGCTGGAGCCGGTCACGACCAGCCCGAGGTTGCGGGCGACCGCGCGCAGCCGGTCCCGGGTCTGCGGGTCGTGGTCCTCGTGGTCGACCTCCAGGCCGGCCAGGCCGAGCTCCTTCAGCGCGGCGAACCGCTCCTCGTCGAGCGCCTCGAAGTTGTGCCGCTTGGCCCAGGGATGGGCGATGACGCTGACGCCGCCGGCCTCGCGGACCGTGCGCACCATCGCCTCCAGCGGGGCGGCGTAGCGCGGGACGTAGGCGGGCCCGTGCGAGCCGAGCAGCTTGTCGAAGGCCTCGCCGCGGTGGGTGACCACCCCCTTCTCCACCAGGGCGTCGGCCACGTGGGGTCGGCCGACCGCCGCGGCGCCGGAGGCGAGCCGGCGTACGTCGTGCTCGTGGATGTCGATCCCCACGTCGCGGAGCTTCTGCAGCGTGGCCGGCAGGCGGGCGTCGCGGCCGTCGAGGATCCGGCGCAGCTCGGCCGCGAGCGGCTCGTAGGTCGGATCGGGCAGGTACGCCGCCAGGTGCACGCCGTGGCCGGCGAGCTTGCAGCTGATCTCCAGGCCGCGGACCAGCGTGATGCCCGCCTCCAGGGCTGCCTCGGCCGCCTCGGCCCAGCCCTCGGTGGTGTCGTGGTCGGTCAGCCCCAGCACGTCGATCCCGCACTCCTTGGCCCGCCGCACCAGGTCACGCGGCGTGTCGGTGCCGTCGGACCGGTCGGAGTGGGTGTGGAGGTCGATGCGCACCCAGGCAGCCTAGTGGGGCCCGGCGACACCCCTCACCAGGGAGGCGGGTTTCCGCCGAAGGGCATCTCGAGCAGCTCCGGACCGAGCCCGGCCACGTCGGCGAGGAGCCACTCGTCGCACAGCAGCAGCGCGGCCGACGCCGGGCGCAGCACCAGCCACAGCCAGCGCCCGTGCGCCTCCCCCGCGAACACCGAACGGTCCAGGTCGGCCGTGGCGTCCGCGGTCGAGACCGACCAGAGCGGAAGGGTCACGCCGTCGATCCGCACTCTCGCGTGCGGCGGACCGTCGCCGATCTCGGCGCCGGGGTCGGTGCGGTCGAGACCGGCGCAACGCGCGCCGAGCCCGACGCCGGGCTCCTCCGAGACAATGGTCAGCTCCACCACGCCGTCGGCGTCGGTGACCCCGTTGCACGAGACCAGGGTTGCGTGCGCGTCCTGGCCACCGTCGGCCACGCACCCGAAGTCGGTGATCATCCAGCCGGGGGCCAGCGGCCACGGCACCAGGGTCGGGGTCGCACCGGCGCGTCGCAGGTGCTCGGCGATCCCTTCGTAGGCGGCGACCCCAGGCCGCCACAACGGGCTGATCCGACCGTGGGTGTCGCAGTGCCAGCCGTCGTCGTCCTCGGACACGGGCGACGTGCAGCGAGGGCAGCCGGCGGCGAGACTCATGGGCTAACCGTCCTGCCCTGGCCGGTCCGCGTCAAGGAAGGCGCGGCATACCCTGTGTGGCATGGAGCGCAGGCGGGTGCCGTGTGTCGGCGCCGTGGTGCACGACGCGGACGGCCGGATCCTGCTCGTCCGACGCGGCCAGGAGCCGGCGCAGGGCCGCTGGTCGGTCCCCGGGGGCCGTGTCGAGGCCGGTGAGGCCGACGCCGCGGCCACCGCCCGGGAGGTGCTGGAGGAGACCGGCCTCGCCGTCAGCGTGCACGAGCTGGTCGGGACCGTGGAGCGCGACGCGCCCGACGGGTCGGTGTACGCGATCAGCGACTACCGCTGCCGGCTCTCCCCCGACGCCGACCCCGCATCTGCGGTCGCCGGCGACGACGCCGCCGAGGTGGGCTGGTTCACGCCCGACGAGGTGCGTGCGCTCGACTGCGCGCCCGGGCTCGTGGAGGCCCTCGACGGCTGGGGCGTGCTGGACGACCGCGGGTCCGGCTGAGGTCGCAGGCTCAGTGCACTCCGGCCATCAGCTTGCGGATCGGCCGGCTGGCCGCGGCGAGCAGGACACCGAGCCCGATCGCCACCCCACCGAGCACCCCGAAGTAGGCAGTCTCGTTCTCGGCGCTGTAGAAGCCGGCCAGCCAGCCCGACATCGCCGAGCCCAGCGCCACCGACAGGAAGAACAGCGCGACCATCTGGGTCCGGAAGATCGCCGGCGCCAGCTTGGTCGCCAGCGACAGACCGACCGGGGAGAGCAGCAGCTCGGCGACGGTGAACAGGAACAGCACCCCGACCAGGCCGAGGAACGGCGCACTGTTGGCGCCGCCGCCGGCCATCGGGATGAAGGCGAGGAACGCGACACCCATCAGTGCGGTGCCCAGCGCGAACTTCACCGGCGTCGACGGCTGGCGCGTGCCGAGGCGGGTCCACAGGCCGGCGAACGCGCCGGCCATGAGGATGATGAACACCGGGTTGATCGACTGCGCCCACGACACCGGCATCTCCCAGCCGAGGATCGTCCGGTCGACACGCTCGTCGAAGTAGATCGTGACCACCGTGAACTGCTGCTGGAACAGCGACCAGAAGGCCGCGCTGGCGATGAACATCGGGATGAACGCCACCACCCGGCTGCGCTCGACGCTGGTGACCCGCGAGCTGGTCAGGATCACCACGAAGTACGCCACGGATGCCGCGATGATCGCGCCGATCACGACGTTCTCGAGGTTGGTCGCCGTGAGCAGCCCCGAGAGCACGAGTACGACGATCAGGGCGACCGCCGCGACCGCGACAGCACCGGCCACCCGACGACGCTCCGGCGGCAGCGGGTTGCTGACGTGGTGCGACTGCTCCGGCAGCCGGCTCCGGCCCAGGGTGTACTGCACCAGGCCGGCGGCCATGCCGATCGCGGCGAGGCCGAACCCGAAGTGGAAGCCCCAGTTCTTCTGCGCCAGACCGGTGAGCAGCGGCCCGGCGAGCGCACCGAGGTTGATGCCGAGGTAGAACAGCGAGAAGCCGGCGTCACGGCGGGGGTCCTGCTCGTCGTACAGACTGCCGACGAGCGACGTGGCGTTGGCCTTGAGCCCACCCGAGCCGACGCCGACCAGGATCAGGCCCGCGCCGACCCCGAGGTAGCCGGGCAGCAGCGCCAGCGCGATGTGCCCGAGCATGATCACGGAGGCGCTGTAGAAGAGCGTGCGCTCGGAGCCGAGAAGCCGGTCGGCGACCCAGGCACCGAGGATCGTCGACAGGTACACCAGACCGCCGTAGGCGCCGACGATCCCGGCCGCGGTCGCCTTGTCCATCCCCAGACCGCCGTCGGCTGCGGCGTAGTACAGGTAGATCAGCAGGATCCCCTGCATGCCGTAGAAGGAGAACCGCTCCCACAGCTCGACGCCGAACAGGTTGGCCAGGACCGGGGGCTGTCCGAAGAACGTCTTCTGCTGTGCCTTGTCAGGGGCTGTCTGGACACTCACTGTCTCGACGTTGCCACGGCACGCGCGACCGGACAAACCGTGAGGGCGTGGTTCTCCTCACGGTCTGCCCGGACGGGAGTCGCTCAGTCGGTCTTCTCGCCCGGCCAGTTCTTGTCCGGCTGCGGCACCGGGCGACCCGGCTGCTCGCCGCCGCGCTCGGCGAGGTAGTTCTCCTTGGGCACCATCACCTTGCGGCGGAAGATGCAGACCACCTTGCCGTCCTGGTTGTAGCCGATGGTCTCAACGTGGACGACGCCGCGGTCGTCCTTGGACTTGCTCTCCCACTTGTCGAGCACGGTGGTCTCGCCGTAGATGGTGTCGCCGTGGAAGGTCGGCGCGACGTGGCGCAGCGACTCGATCTCGAGGTTGGCGATCGCCTTGCCGGAGATGTCGGGCACGCTCATCCCGAGCAGCAGCGAGTAGACGTAGTTGCCGACCACGACGTTCTTGCCGAACTGGGTGGTGTTCTCGGCGTAGTTGACGTCCATGTGGAGCGGGTGGTGGTTCATCGTGAGCAGGCAGAACAGGTGGTCGTCGTACTCGGTGACCGTCTTGCCGGGCCAGTGCTTGTAGGTGGCCCCGACCTCGAACTCCTCGTAGCTGCGACCGAACTGCATCCCACACACTCCTGTTGTCTCGACGTCGGCGGTGCGCCCTATCGTGCCGAAACGCGGCGTCGCGCGGGAGTGCCGGGGCGGGTGGTGTTACTCACGCGTAGCCCGCGGCTCAGCCCCCGGCCTTGCGGCGGTGCATCTTCGGGGCTCCCCCGAGCACCTCGGGACCGTGTGCCTTCTCCCGGTTGCCGGCGGGGTGGTCGACGCCGCGGTCGTTGCCCTGCTTGCGCGCCAGGGCCTCCCGCATCTTGGCCTTCAGGTCCTCGTTGTTGCCCGAGCCGTTGCTCTTCGCGGCCATTGCCAACCTCCTCGGTGCGGTTCGGGTGCCAGCCTGCCATGGGCCGATGCCCGGGTCGAGCGGTTTCCGCCTCCGGCCCCGCCCGCTCCTCCCACCGTCACCACCGTTCAGGTGAGCTGTTGTGACAGCCGAACCGGCCATCTCACCGTCACAACCGTTCAGCTGACCTGTTGTGACGAACCGGCTCGTCGTGACCGACCGGCCGGCCCGAGCGGTCAGCCCCGGTCGCCGCGGACCTCGCGCACCCGGTCCCGGGTACGACGGGCAACCCCTCGAGCCTTCCCGGCCCACTCCCAGCGCTCGCTGAGCACGCGCAGGACCTGCTTGGTGGTGTGCTCGCGCATCTCGTGCTCGTGCAGGCGCAGCTCCTGCAGCTCGACCCGCTCGCGCTGGGCGCGTCGTCGCAGCGCGGAGTACTCCTCGAGCAGGCCGGTCAGCGCGGCCACCGCCTCGCCGAGCACCGCGGCGTCGTCCGGCGGAGGCACCGGGGCGGTGGCCGCCGCGGCGTCGGGCACCAGCTCGCCGAGGTCGCCGACCACGTCGACGCCGAGGGCGGCGATGTCCCGGGCCAGCCGTTCGGAGCGCTCGACGGCATAGCCGTGGCCCTCCCCGGCGAGCGCGAGCTTCGAGCCCGGCTGGGCGGCCAGCACCCGCTCGGCGAACATCGACTTCACGTCGGGGGCGTAGGGGCCGGGCAGCGGCAGCCGGTCGCCGAGCGCGGAGTTGACCCGGCGCAGCAGCTCGGCCTGCTCGTAGCCGAGCGAGGTGTTCGCGCGCAGCCCGGTCGTCGTGAACGTCGAGGGGTCCAGCCCGAGGAGGCCGGCGAACCGCTCCCACAGCAGTGTCGGCGGCTGCCCCGGCGCAGGGACCGTGACGACGTGGACGTGCTCGGGCGGGAGGGTGGAGCCCCACCGCCGCAGGACGTCGACGAAGTCCTGGACCTGCCAGAACCAGGTCCGGGGGTCCTCCCGGCGCAGGTCGGCGACGAACTCGTCGAAGGTCGACGTCGAGCGGTGCTTGACGTGCTCCTGCCACTCGGCGGGGATCTGGCGGACCAGGTCCCGCACCGTCAGCACGAGGTGGATCTCGGTGCCCGGTCCGAACGACGCGATCGCCCGCTGCGCCTGCTCGGCGGTGGCGGGCGCGAACAGCTCGTGCGAGACGAGCACGTCGCCGTCCCAGTCGTGGGCGGCCTCGACGATGCGGCCCCACACCCCGGCCGCTCGCTCGAGGTCCTGCGGTTGCGGCTCGATGTCACGCACCTCGAGCGTGGCGAGGTAGTGGTCGAAGAACGCGTCCAACGGCAGGAGCAGGCCCTGCTGTGCGGCGAGGTCCTTCTGCGACCAGAGCACCTCCTGCAGGAACGTCGTACCCGTCTTCGGGCTGCCGACGTGCAGGAAGACCCGGCGTGCCATCAGCGGGCACCCGTGGTCGGGCGCACGCGCCGGCCGGCGGCCAGGAGGAGCTCCTTGGCGGAACGGCCGCGGACCCGCTCGGCCACCGCGTGCCGGGCCCGGGCGATCGGCCCGCCGGGCGTGGTGGGCTCGGCGGCAGGCACCGCCGGGGCGGGGGCCAGGCGCCTCGGCGCCCCACGTCGGCGCCGCGAGTCCAGGACGAACGGGATCAGTGCCTCGACCGCGGCGTCCAGGACCGCCGCCGGGTCCGGCTCGACGGCGCGGGCCGGGGCCTTCGCGGCGTCCAGCCGGGGCCGCAGGTCCTCGAGGTCGCCGACCACCTGTGCGCCGGAGGCCTGGATCGCGCGGATCTGCTGGTCGGCGCGGGCCCGGGCCCAGTCGTGGTACTCCGCGGGCAGCACGACCTTGGACTCCTCGGCCTTCCGTGCCGCGAGGACCTGCTTGGCGAGCCGGTGCTTGAACAGGTTGTTGTAGGCGGGCATGCCGATCCCGCGCCCCCGCAGCCGCTCGTTGATCCGGCGCATCAGCTCCGCGGACTCCATGCCGAGCGAGGCGTTCGAGCCCAGGTCGCTGAGGTCGTAGCCCTCGGCGTCGATCCCCAGGACCGCGGCCATCCGCCGCCACAGCTCGGCCGGGTCGGCGCCGCTCTGCGGGAGGGTGATCACGTGGAGACGCTCCGGCGGCGCCAGCGCCGACCAGCGCTCCAGCAGCAGCTCCATGTCCTGCTGCTGCCAGAAGGCCAGCCCGGCCTCGGTCTCCATCGCCTGCTCGGAGCTGACCTGCTCGAGGAACTCCGGCCAGCGCCACGTCGACCGGTTCTGCGCGAACTCCTGCCACGCCGCCGGCACGGTCCGGCCGACGTCGCGGACGGTGAACACGACGTGCGTCTCGGTGTCGGCGAGGTCGTCGGCGATCCGCACCACCTGCGCGGCGGTGGCCATGCACAGCCACTCCATGGACATCAGCGCGTCCGAGGGCCAGGCCCGCATCTCCGCCACCAGCCGGTCCCAGGCCCCGGGCACCGTCTTCTGCTGGGCGGGCGGCAGCTTCATCCGGCGCACGTCGCGGACCGCGTCGACCTGGCGAGCCCAGGTCGCGCCGGGATACAGCAGCCCGGCCCGCTCCCTCAGCTCGGACTTGTTCTTGCCGACGACGGCTTGCAGGTAGGTCGTCCCGCTCTTCGGCAGACCCACGTGCAGGAAGACTCTTCGCGCCACGCGCGTCACACTAGCCGACCGGCGGCGAACCTCTGACCGGTGAGTCCGCCTGGTTAGGATGCCCCGGACGGTCACGGAACGGGGCCGCGACGTTGTACGAGACACGCGCAGAGGCGGGTTCGTGAAGATCTACTTCCTGATGCACACCGTGTACGGGCCCGGCGGCGGTGTGCTGACCGTCGTACGCCAGCTGGCCGAGGACCTCGGCCGGCGCCACGACGTCGAGATCGTCAGTGTCACCCGGCCGCGGAAGACTCCGGTGCACCCGCTGCCCGAGTCGGTGAAGGTGCGCTCCCTGGTCGACACCGGACCGCGGGCGACCGCTCCGGGCCTGGACCGGCCGAGCCGGCTGATGCCCGAGGACGAGCCGCACTACAAGTCCTACAGCGAGGCGACCGACCGTGCGCTCGAGGAGTTCCTGCCGTCGGTGCGCGACGGCGCCCTGGTCGGCATGCAGCCCGGCCTGAACCTCGCCGTCGCCCGGCTCGCCAACCCCGAGGTGGTCCGCGTCGGCCAGATGCACCGCCCGTTCGAGCCGCGTCGCAAGCAGCTGATCAAGGCGATGGAGCGCGAGATCCCCAAGCTCGACGCGTTCTTGACGCTGACCAGCTCCGACGCGGACCTCTACCGCAAGAAGCTCGGCAAGGGCCTGCGGATCGAGGTGATGCCCAACGCGACCCCGGCCTACGAGGGCGAGCCGTCCACGCTGGACCACAAGGTGGTCACCGCCGCGGGCCACCTGCGTCCCAACAAGGGGTTCGACCGGCTCATCGACGCCTGGACGACCGTCGCGAAGGAGTTCCCCGACTGGGAGCTGAGGATCTTCGGCAGCGGCCCGATGGAGGAGGAGCTGCGCGCGCAGATCTCCCGGCTCGGCCTCGACGGGCAGGTCCGGCTGATGGGCTACAGCACCCGGCTGCGCGAGGAGCTGGCGAGCTCCTCGGTGTTCGTGATGACCAGCCACAAGGAGGCCTACGGCATGGTCGTGGTCGAGGCGATGTCGTGCGGTGTCCCGGTCGTCACCTTCGACGCCTCCGGCCCGGCGAGCATCGTGCAGCACGGCGTGGACGGGTTCGTGGTGCCCAACGGCGACATCACCGGCCTGGCCGCCCGGATCTCCGAGGTGATCCGGATCGGCGTCCCCGGCCGACAGCAGCTCGGTGAGGCCGGCCGGCGCAACGCGGCCGGGCGCACCCAGCCGGTGATCACCGCGCGCTGGGAGTCGCTGCTCGAGGAGCTGCAGGCGGCCAAGCGCCGCTGACCGCCGTACGGCGGCCGCCTGGGCCGATCAGCCGCGGCGGACCACCTTGCGCAGCCGGTCGGAGACCTTGTCCTGCAGCCGCTTCGCGGTCTCGACGGTGACCTGCTTGGGCCCGCGCTCGACCGCCTGCTCGTCGCGGGCGACGCCGAGGGCCACCAGGGTCTCCAGGGCCAGCTGCAGCAGCTCGCTGTCGGTGACGTCCTCGGGGCGGCGACCCTCCAGCCTCCGGGTCGGGATCAGGTCCTCCCACTCCCCCACGAGGTCCACGCCGAGGCCCCGCAGGTCGGCGACCAGCCCCTCGGCACGCTCGCGCAGGAAGGCGTCCATGTCGTCGCTCAACGCGATCGCGGCCTCCTCCTTGCGCCGCGGGCTCAGGATGTCGACGCCGACGGCGCTGTGGAGCACACGCTTGTAGACCGGGTGCGGAAGGTCGCGGGCCGCGGCCACCGTGTTGAGCCGCTGCATGAGCACCGTGGAGACCACCCCGAGCGACTCGTTGGCAGTCGTCGGTGCGGCGAAGCCGGTGCCGTCGATGCCGAGCACCGAGCAGAACCGGTCCCACAGGATGCCGGGGTCGCTGCCGGCCGGCGGCACGGTGACCAGGTGGATCCGGTCGGCGGGGACGGCGGCGGACCAGCGCTCGAGGATCCGCGGCAGGTCCTGCTGCCGCCAGAAGGTGCGGTGCGCCGGGCCGCCGGTGTCGTTGCGGACCTCGTCGACGATCTGCGCCCAGGGCCACACCCGGTAGTTCTTCGACATCTCCTGCGCCTGGGCGACGAACGAGCGCAGCAGGTCGCGGGCGGTGGCGATCACCTCCACCCGGGCGGGGGCGAGGCTCTCCACGGCCACGGCGATCTGGTGCGGGGTGAGGCTGGCCATCCACTCCATCGAGATCAGCACCGCTCGGCCGTCCCAGGCGCGCGCCTCGGCGGCCAGCCTCGACCAGGCCCCGTCCTCGGCGAGCGCGGCACCGTCCGGCAGCTTCTTCAGCTCCCGGACCGCCGAGACGTGGCGGCCCCAGGACGGCCCGGGCCACAGCAGGCCCTGCTGCGCAGCGAGCTCGTGGTTGGCCGAGAAGCGCGACTGGAGGTACGTCGTACCGGACTTCGGTGTGCCGATGTGGAGGTACACCGTGGGTGTCGACGACGTCATGGTTCCTCCGAGACCCCCGCGGTCGCTGGTGGTGGTGCGGGCTTGGCCGAATCGTAGATCACGCGAGCGGACCCACGACCCGGCCACCGCCCTCACTTCAGCTTGTAGTCCTCCAGGACCCGACGCCCGATGATCATCTTCTGGATGTCGGAGGTGCCCTCGCCGATCAGCATGAACTTGACCTCGCGCATGAGCCGCTCGATCTCGTACTCCTTGGAGTAGCCGTAGCCGCCGTGGATCCGGAAGGAGTCCTCGACCACCTCGTTGGCGTACTCGCTGGCGAGCATCTTCGCCATCCCGGCCTCGACGTCCATCCGCTTGCCGGAGTCCTTCAGCCGGGCGGCCTTGACCATCATCGTGTGCGCGGTCTCCACCTTGGTGGCCATCTCCGCGAGCCGGAACAGGATCGCCTGGTGCTGGGCGATCGGCTTGCCGAAGGTCTCGCGCTGCTGGGCGTAGGCGACGCCGAGCTCGAACCCGCGCACCGCCAGCCCGCACGCCCGGGCGGCGACGTTCACCCGGCCGACCTCGACGCCGTCCATCATCTGGTAGAAGCCCTTGCCGGGCTCGCCGCCGAGGATCTGGTCCGCGGAGATCTGGTGGCCCTCGAAGATCATCTCCGTGGTGTCGATGCCCTTGTAGCCCATCTTGTCGATCTTGCCGGGCACCGTGACGCCCTGCGCGACCTCGCCGAAGCCGGGCTCCTTCTCGACCAGGAAGGTGGTCATGTTGCGGTAGACCGAGTCGGCACCCTCGTCGGTCTTGCACAGCACCGCGACCAGCGTCGAGGAGCCACCGTTGGTCAGCCACATCTTCTGGCCGGTGATCGCGTACGACCCGTCGTCGCCGCGGACGGCCTTCGTCGTGATCGCCGAGACGTCCGAGCCCAGCGACGGCTCCGACATCGAGAACGCGCCGCGGACCTCGCCGGTGGCCATCTTCGGCAGGTACTTCTGCTTCTGCTCCTCGGTCCCGTGCTTCATCAGCATGTAGGCCACGATGAAGTGGGTGTTGATCACGCCGGAGACGCTCATCCAGCCGCGGGCGATCTCCTCCACGCACAGGGCGTAGGTCAGCAGCGACTCGCCGAGACCGCCGTACTCCTCGGGAATCATCAGCCCGAAGATGCCGAGCTCCTTGAGGCCCTCGACGATCTCGGTGGGGTACTCGTCCTTGTGCTCGAGCTCCTGCGCGACGGGGATGATCTTCTCGTCCACGAACGTGCGGACGGCCTTGAGGATCTCCTCCTGGATGTCGGTCAGACCCTCGGTCTGCGCCAGCCGACCCATCTCAGTTGTCCCCTTCCGGAGCGGTCCACACGTCGGTGCGCTGCATTCCGGCGGCGCGGCCCTTGGCCGAGATCACCAGGGCCATCTTGCGCGAGGCCTCGTCGATCATCTCGTCACCGAGCATGACCGCGCCCTTGGCGCCGCCCTTCTCGGAGGTGAAGTACTCGTAGGCGTCGAGGATGTTCTCGGCGTGGTCGTAGTCCTCCTGCTTGGGCGAGAACACCTCGTTGGCCGCGGCGATCTGGTCCGGGTGCAGGGTCCACTTGCCGTCGAAGCCGAGCGCGGCCGAACGGCCGGCGACGCGCTTGAACCCGTCGAGGTCCTTGATCTGGAGGTAGGGACCGTCGATGGCCTGCTTGTTGTGCGCGCGCGCCGCCATCAGGATCCGCATCAGGATGTAGTGGTAGGCGTCGCCGACGTCGTACCCCGGGGGCTGCTCGCCGACGACCAGGCTCTTCATGTTGATCGAGGCCATGAAGTCGGCGGGGCCGAAGATGATCGTCTCCACCCGCGGCGAGGCGGTGGCGATGTCGTCGACGTTGATCAGGCCGAGTGCGTTCTCGATCTGCGCCTCGATGCCGATCCGGCCGACCTCGTAGCCCATCGTCGTCTCGATCTGCGTGAGCAGCGTGTCGAGCGCCTTGACCTGGTCGGCGGTCTGCACCTTCGGCAGCATGATGCAGTCGAGGTTCGCACCGGCACCCTCGACGACCTCGATCACGTCCTTGTAGGTCCACTGGGTCGTCCAGTCGTTGACCCGGACGGTCCGCACGCGGTTGCCCCAGTCGCCGGTGTTGAGCACCTCGACGATGTTCTTGCGGGCCTCGGGCTTGGCGATCGGGGCGACGGAGTCCTCGATGTCGAGGAAGACCTGGTCGCTGTCGAGACCCTGGGCCTTCTCGAGGAAGCGCGGGTTCGATCCCGGTACGGCGTGGCACGAACGGCGGGCGCGCAGCTCGCGAGCGGTGGTCGCGTCGGACATGGATGACCCTCTCTTCGACACGGGGGGAGATTGGACGGGAGCCTACTGGTTGGTACATACCCCCGGGGAGGGCCCGAACCCGTGGCATTCCTCACCCCTCCACGCTCAGCACGCCGGCCCCTGTGGTGCGAGTCATGCGCCGTGGCGCCGGAGGTGTGGCACCCTGCTGAACGTGACGGAGGTGTTCACCACCGCGTTGATCGCGGAGCTGGGGAAGAAGACCGGCGTGTGCTGGCTGCGCTACGACGGCGGCGGCCCACGGCCGCGTGCCGCCTGGCACGTCTGGCACGACGAGGCGCTGCTGCTCGTGGCCGGCGGCCCGGAGCAGGAGCTGCCGGGGATCGCCGAGGCCGACCGGGTCGAGGTCACCATGCGCAGCAAGGACAACGGTGGCCGGCTGGTCACCTGGGTCGGCTCCGTCTCCCCGGTGCGCCCGGGTGAGGAGCAGTGGGAGGACGCGACCTCCGCGCTGATCGCCGACCGGCTCAACCTCGAGGACCTCGGCACCGCGCGCCAGACCTGGGCCGAGCGCAGCGTCGTCGTGCGCGTCGAGCCCACCGGCGAGGTGCTCGAGGACCCGGACTCCCTGAGCGACGAGGCGCACGAGGCGCCCCCCGTGCCCAGCCGTGCGACGACCCGCGGCCCGTTGCCGCGCGTGCTGCACCGCCGTCGCCGGGACCGCCCCAACCTGCGCTGACGGGGGGCTGCTCAGGCCTCCGGTACGACGATCCGCCCGGCCGCGATGCGCTGGACCCGGCCGGCGACGTGGCACCGCACCGGTGAGCCGTCGGCC
Source organism: Nocardioides pakistanensis (assembly GCF_054781215.1). Taxonomy (NCBI): domain Bacteria; kingdom Bacillati; phylum Actinomycetota; class Actinomycetes; order Propionibacteriales; family Nocardioidaceae; genus Nocardioides; species Nocardioides pakistanensis. Next base: position 61,658 of record NZ_BAAGUV010000007.1, read on the forward strand.
ACGTCCACGCGGCCGAACAACGTCGAAGGGCGCCCCATCTCGAGGCCCTGGCTGATCGTGTAGCGGCCGCCCTCGGGCAACCGCCCGGTCGCCACCAGGGCCATCCCCAGTCCGGCGGCCGCCGAGCCGGTGGCGGGGTCCTCGGCCACGTCGAGCCCCGGCACGAACACCCGCGAGTGCACGGTGACCTCGGGGGCCGAGCCGGAGACGTGGTGCAGGTTGATGCCGTCGACCGGGTCGGTGGTCGGGCCCACGGCAGCCAGCCGGTCGGCGTACTCCGCGAGCGACCGGAAGGACGGACGGGCCCGCGCGACGGCGTCGTCGGTGACGGGCAGATGCACGAAGGACAGCCCGGTGCCGGCGATCCACGCCTGGCCGGCTGCGTCGGACAGGGAGAGCCCGACGTCCTCGAGCAGCGCGGCGACGAGCGTGTCGTCCACCGGTCCGGCGAGGTCGCGCGGGGTGGCGGAGAGCTCGACGGCTCCGTCGGCCAGGAACCGCACCCCGATCTCCCCGGCACCACAGTGCTGCACCACCTCCTCGGCGGTGAGCAACCCGGCATCGCGCAGCACCCAGGCGGTGCCGAGCGTCGGGTGTCCGGCGAAGGGGATCTCGCCGCCGGGGGTGAAGATCCGGGTCGTGTAGGCGTCGCCGGACGCGCGCATCGGGAAGGTGGTCTCGGAGTAGTTGAACTCCTGGGCGATCGCCAGGCACTGCTCGGTGCTGAGGTCGTCCGCGCCGTGCACCACGGCGAGCTGGTTGCCGGCGAAGGCGCGGTCGGTGAACACGTCGACGACGTCGTAGGACAGCAAGCCGGTCGTCCTTCCTGTTGTGGCGGCCCCGGACGGCACCACCTGCCCGCTAACGTATCGACACGTGAGCACAACCCCGAACCGAGTTTTCGCAGCCAGGCTGGCCGGCCTGCCTGTCTTCGACCCGGCGGGCGACCAGGTCGGCAAGGTCCGGGACATCGTCGTGGCGCTGCGGTCGGGTCAGCAGCAGCCCCGGGTGCTCGGCCTGGTGGTCGAGGTGTTCGGCCGCCGGTCGGTGTTCGTGCCGATGACCCGCGTGACCCACGTCGACAGCGGGCAGGTGATCACCACCGGGGTGGTCAACATGCGCCGCTTCGAGCAGCGCTCGACCGAGACGCTCGTGTTCGGCCAGATGCTCGACCGGAAGGTGACCATCCGCGAGACCGGGGTGGTCGGCACGGTGTACGACGTGGCGATGGAGCAGGCCCGCAACCGGGACTGGTTCCTCTCCCGGGTCGCCCTGCAGGAGGGCTCGAAGCGGTTCGGCCGGCGCGGGCAGACCCACGTCGTGGAGTGGAACGAGGTCGACGGGCTGGCCTTGCCGGAGGAGGGCCAGGGCGCGACCCACCTGCTCGCGGCGCTCGAGGAGATGCGGCCGGCCGACCTGGCCAACGTGATCCACGACCTCCCCGCCAAGCGCCGTCGCGAGGTCGCCGCCGCGCTGAACGACGAACGCCTCGCCGACGTGCTCGAGGAGCTGCCCGAGGAGGACCAGGTCGAGATCCTCGGCAACCTCGACAGCGAGCGTGCGGCGGACGTGCTGGAGGAGATGTCTCCCGACGACGCCGCGGACCTGATCGCGGAGCTGCCGCCGGAGACCGCGGAGGCGCTGCTCGCGCTGATGGAGCCCGACGAGGCCCAGCACGTGCGCCGGCTGATGTCCTACGAGGAGCGCACCGCCGGCGCGATGATGACCACCGAGCCTGTGATCCTGCCGCCCGATGCGACGGTGGCCGACGCGCTCGCCCACGTCCGCAACGCCGAGCTCACCCCGGCCCTGGCGGCGATGGTCTACGTCTGCCGCGCGCCGCTGGAGCCGCCGACCGGCCGGCTGATCGGCGTCGCGCACATCCAGCGGCTGCTGCGGGAACCCCCCTCGACGCTGGTCGGCGGGATGCTCGACACCGACCTGGAGACGCTGCCCGCCGACGCCACCCTGGAGGACGTGGCCCGGCACCTGGCGACCTACAACCTCGTCGCCGCACCGGTGACCGACGACGACGGCCGGCTGCTCGGCGCGGTGACCGTCGACGACCTGCTCGACCACCTGCTGCCGGAGAACTGGCGTGACCGGCCCGCCCGAGGAGGTGTGCTCCGTGCGTGACGAGCCGCGCCGCGAGCGCTCCGAGCCGCGCGCCCGCCTCGACCAGCCGAAGGAGACGCGGCGAACCCTGCTGCGCCGACCGACCTACGACCCCGAGGCGTTCGGCAGCTTCGCGGAGAACTTCGCCCGGTTCATGGGCACCGCGAAGTTCCTGCTGTACATGACCGGCTTCGTGGCGGTCTGGCTGGCCTGGAACTACGTGGCGCCGGCTGCATGGCAGTGGGACGCCTACCCGTTCATCTTCCTGACCCTGATGCTCAGTCTGCAGGCGTCGTACGCCGCCCCGCTGATCCTGCTCGCCCAGAACCGGCAGGAGGACCGCGACCGGGTGGTCACCGAGCAGGACCGCCAGGCCAACGCACGCGCACACGCCGACATGGAGTTCCTCGCCCGCGAGATGGCTTCGCTGCGGATGGCGATCGGCGAGGTGGCCACCCGGGACTACGTCCGCTCCGAGCTGCGCTCGCTGCTCAACGAGCTCGAGGAGCGTCGCCGCGAGGAGGAGTCCGAGGGGGAGGCCCCGAGTGCCGGGCCGGTCGGTGACGAAGGCAACGCGGACCGGGCCTGAGCCGGCCTCGCCCCCCGCGTACCCTGAAGGTCATGACCTCCCCGCTGCTCGACCAGATCAACGCGGCCCTGGCCACCGTCAACGACCCGGAGATCCGGCGCCCCATCACCGAGCTCAACATGGTCGACTCCGTCGAGATCGACGACACCGGCAAGGTCGCGGTCACCGTGCTGCTGACCGTCGCCGGCTGTCCGCTGAAGGACACCATCAACCGCGACGTCACCGCTGCCCTGGAGAAGGTGCCCGGCGTGACCGGCGTGGACCTGACCCTCGGCGTGATGAGCGCCGAACAGCGCGCCGGCCTGCAGGAGGTGCTCCGTGGTGGGCAGGCGCAGCGGGAGATCCCGTTCGCCAAGCCGGACTCGCTGACCAAGGTCTACGCGATCGCCAGCGGCAAGGGCGGCGTCGGCAAGTCCTCGGTGACGGTGAACCTCGCGGTCGCCATGGCCGAGCAGGGGCTGAAGGTCGGCATCGTCGACGCCGACATCTACGGCCACTCGATCCCGGCGATGCTGGGCGTGGGCGACGTGCGGCCGACCCAGGTCGAGGACATGATCATGCCGGTGCCCACGGCCGGTGGCATCTCGGTGATCTCGATCGGCATGCTCAAGCCGCGGCGTGACCAGGTCGTCGCCTGGCGCGGCCCGATGCTCGACCGCGCCCTGGTCCAGATGCTCAGCGACGTCTACTGGGGCGACCTCGACGCGCTCTTCCTCGACCTTCCGCCCGGCACCGGTGACATCGCGATCTCGCTCGGCCAGCACCTGCCCAACGCGGAGGTGGTCGTGGTGACCACCCCGCAGGAGGCGGCTGCGGAGGTCGCCGAGCGCGCCGGCACGATGGCCTCGATGATGCACCAGCGGGTCGTCGGCGTGGTGGAGAACATGTCCTTCCTGCCCTGCCCGCACTGCGGTCCCGAGCACCGCCTCGAGGTGTTCGGCTCCGGCGGCGGCGCGCGGGTCGCGGCAACCCTCTCGAGCCGGTTCGGGTACGACGTCCCGGTGCTCGGGGAGGTCCCGCTCGACCTCGAGCTGCGCGAGGGCGGCGACGCCGGCCGGCCGATCGTGGAGGCCAAGCCGGACTCCCCCGCCGCCCGGGTGCTCTCCGACGTGGCGGCGACCCTCTCGGGCCGCGGACGCGGTCTGGCCGGGATGCAGCTCGGGCTCACCCCGACCGGTAGATTCTGACGCGTGTTCGGAGTCGGGCTGCCAGAGTTCCTGGTCATCTTCGTGGTCGCGATCCTGGTCTTCGGCCCCGACCGGCTCCCTGAGTTCGCCCGCCAGGCCGGCCGCTTCGTGCGGCAGGTCCGCCAGTTCACCCAGGCCGCGCGCGACGACCTGCGCACCGAGCTGGGTCCGGAGTTCGCCGACCTGGAGCTCTCCGACCTCGACCCCCGCCAGCTGGTGCGCAAGCACATCCTCGAGGCGATGGACGAGGAGCCCGACGACGGGCCCACGGTCCCGGTGCGCCCCGGTCTGCGTCCGCTGGAGCGCGGTGAGCGGGCGCCGTACGACGCCGAGGCGACCTGACCTCAACCGACCTTCGCGTCGAGGGTGATCTGCACCGTCAGCCGGCGCCCGTCGCGCTGCACGACGAGGTCGATGGTGTCGCCGGGCTGGTGGCTGCGGATCGCCACGATCAGGCCGATGCCGTCGGCGACGGCCTTGTCCTCGACGCCGACCACGATGTCGCCCTTCTCCAGGCCCGCCTCGGCCGCGGGAGTGCCCGCGGGGACGTCGACGATCTCGGCGCCGTTGCGCCGGCTGCCGGTGTTGACGTTGGCGCCGATGACCGGGTACTTCGCCTCCCCGGTCCGCACGATCTGGGAGGCGGTCACCTTCACCTGCTCCATGGGGATCGCGAAGCCCACCCCGATGTTGCCGGCCTCGCTGGCGAAGCCCCCCATGGTCGCGATCGCGGAGTTCACCCCGACGACCTCGCCGCGGAGGTTGACCAGCGGTCCGCCGGAGTTGCCCGGGTTGATCGCGGCGTCGGTCTGCACGGCGTTGATGAACGACGACTCGTCCTCGTCACCGGTGGTGACCGGCCGGTCGAGGGCGCTGATGATCCCTGAGGTGACGGTGCTGCTGAGCCCGAGCGGCGAGCCGATCGCGACGACGGTCTCGCCGACGTTCATCGACCGGGAGCTGCCGAGCGCGGCCGGCTGCAGGTCGTCGGCGCCGTCGACGTCGAGCACGGCGATGTCGTAGACCGGGCTGCGGCCGACGATGGAGGCGGTGTGTCGCCGCCCGGAGTGGTCGATGACCTGGATCTCGCCGCCGTCGGCGACGCCGGAGACCACGTGGTTGTTGGTGATCACGTGGCCCTCCCGGTCGACCACGAAGCCGGACCCGGTGGCCTCGCCGGCGACACCTGCACCGCCGCGGGTGAGGATCTGCACCGTGCTCGGCAGCAGCGCCTCGGCCACCGCGGCGACCGACCCGTTCTCGGGCTCGAGCGGCGCGGGGGCCGCGCCGCGACCGTCGAAGGCCGAGCTGCCGGCGACCCCGTCGACCGAGGCGGAGACGAGTGCGCCGCCCACGGTGCCCCCGACGAGCCCGACGACCAGGGCGGTGGCGGCGACGACCGGCCACACCCATCCGGGCAGCCGGGACGCGTGCTGCGGGGCAGGCCATCCGTAGTAACCCTGCTGCGACCAGCCGGCCCCGGCGTAGGCATAGGGGTCAGGCTGCGCGGCGTACCCGTGCTCCCACGCTGCCGGCGCAGGCTGCGACCACTGCTGTGGCGCGGTCGGCTCCCCGTCCGGGTCGTACGACGGCCGGCCGGACTCCTCGCCGGACCACAGGGGCGCGGTGTCGTCCGGACTGCCGGGACGGTCGGGCTCGTTCTCGCTCACGGGACACATTTTGTCCTACGGCCGCAAGCGCACCGTCCGGGACGGCTACCGGCCGGCGTCGGGGCCGGGCTGCCCGGCGCTCTGCGACGGCGCGTGGGTGGCCGTAGCGGCGGGCCCGGCGCCCCGGCGCGCCGCCGAGGGCAGCCGGCCCTGCACCCGGGTGACCGGGGCGACGAAGGCCGTCGTCGTGCTGGCCGGCGTGCCAGCCCCCGAACGGCTCAGCGACGAGGCGGGCGTGGCACCGGGGGCGCCACCGATCCCCAGGGTGCTGCCGGTCAGGGTGGCGAGGCCGAGCACCGCCGCGGACACCGAACCGACGCCGACCATGGCGAGCCCGGCGCGCCGCCGGTCGCGGCCGCGGCGCTCGATCTCGGCCACCGCCGCCCATGCGGCCGCCCCGTCGGGCGGGGCAGAGCAGAGGCTGTACAGCGAGCCGAGCAGCTCCGGTGGCGGGGCACCCTCGTCGTGGCTCATCGCGGACAGCCGGGTCTTGACCCAGCCCTCCCGCTCGACCTGCCTGCGACAGGTCTCGCAACCGTGGACGTGGGCCCAGGCACGCTCGGTGGAGGACGGGTCGAGCTGGCCGTCGAGCAGGGGGCTGACGACCGCGCCGAGATGTCCTCCCAGGTAGCGCATCACACCGTCTGCGGGGTCAGGTCGGGGTCGACCGGGCCGGAGTAGCGCAACCGGCCGGCGGTGGGGGCGCGGTGGGCCAGCGCCGAGCGCAGCATCTTGCGGCCTCGGTGGATCCGGGAGCGGACGGTGCCGAGCTTCACGTCGAGGACGTCGGCGATCTCGTCGTACGACAGGCCCTCGATGTCGCAGAGCACGACCGCGGCCCGGAACTCGGGGGGCAGCGCGGCGAGCGCAGACTCGATGTCGTCGTCGAGCATCCCTTCGACGACCACGGAGGTGTCGGGGCTCGGCATCCGGCCGGGCATCCGGGCGTCGGCGTCGTCGGCGAGCGCGTCGAAGCGGATCTTGGCCTTGCGGCGCGCCTGGTCGAGGAAGAGGTTGGTGGTGATCCGGTGCAGCCAGCCCTCGAACGTGCCCGGGGTGTAGCTCGACAGCGACCGGAACACCCGGACGAACACCTCCTGGGTGAGGTCCTCGGCGTCGTGCGGGTTGCCGGTCAGCCGGTAGGCCAGCCGGTAGACGCGGGCGGAGTGCTGGGTGACGACGTCCTCCCACGACGGCGCGGCCGCGCCGGGACCGTCGACGGCGGGCTCGGGGGTGCGGTCGAGGTCGGTCATCGGGCGCTCCTTGCCCCAAGGGGTCTTCGCGGCGAGGCCGCTCAGTCTGTTGGTCGCCATCGGCTGGCGCTGTCCCCTCTCACGCTAGGAGTCGCTCCTGAGAGCCACCTGAGGATTCCGGCTGCTCTTTGCTGAGGTAACGGACGGTAGCGCACCGTTGTTCCCGGTCTCGCCGGTAGAGTCTGCCCCGGTGACCGGGCAAGACGCAGCGTCCGGCCCGCCGGCCATCGAGGAGGACATCATCGCTACGGGACTCAAGCCCACCAGCTGGGCCTACGCCGAGGAGTTCGTGAGCGAGGACGACGTGCTCCTGGCCGCACGCAGCCGCGCCCGCGAGGTCGGCGTGGTGCCGATCGGCCCCGGCGGCGGCGCGACCCTTCGCTTCCTGGCCGCCGTGACCGAGGCCCGCGCCGCGGTGGAGATCGGCACCGGCACCGGTGTGTCCGGCCTGTGGATGCTGCGCGGCATGCGTCCCGACGGGGTGCTCACCACGGTCGACACCGAGGCCGAGCACCAGCGGCTGGCCAAGCAGACCTTCAGCGACGCCGGCATCGCGCCGCAGCGGGTTCGGCTGATCCCCGGAGCCGCGCTCGAGGTGCTCCCCCGGCTGACCGACGGCCACTACGACCTGGTGTTCTGCGACGGCGACAAGCTGGAGTACTCCGACTACCTGACCGAGGCGCTGCGGCTGCTCAAGCCCGGCGGGATCGTCGCCTTCGACAACGCGCTCTGGCACGACCGGGTGCCCGACCCCGCGCAGCGCGACGCCGAGACCGTGGCGATCCGCGAGCTCGGCAACCTGGTCCGCCACCACGAGACGCTGCTGCCGCTGCTGCTCCCGGTCGGCGACGGGCTGCTGGTCGCGAAGAAGGTCTGGACGCCCGAGTCCTGAGGGCTCAGTAGCTGGCGGCGGCCAGGAAGCCGGCACCGCCCTCGGCGACGGCGACCACCTCGCACGGCTCGATCAGCACCGGCGCCGAGCCGACGATCTGGGAGCCCGGTGACTCCGCCGCGACGCCGGTGAAGTGCTGCTCGAACGCGTCCCGCTCGGCCGAGGACTCGAAGACGTAGCAGCCCTCGAACCACTCTCCCGGCCGCATCCGCCAGGTCTTGAAACGCAGACCTGCCCGGCCGGTGAAGTTCGCGTGGGAGGTGGACTCGACGTAGGCGCGGAGCGCGTCCTCCACCCCCTCAGGAGCGTTCTCCAGCGACCAGCGGACCGTCAGACCGTGCATGCGTGCCTCCAAGGGTGTTCGTTCGGCGCCGCTCTGCCCCCGTGACGCGTCGCCCAGTGTGCTCAGCGTGCCACGCCGGCGAGGGGCTCGCGCAGCTCGAGCCAGTGCAGCAGGGCACGCGCGCCGAACCCGGTCGCCCCGCTGGTCCACTCGTAGGCGTCGACCGGGGAGTCGCCGACCGAGGCGATGTCGAGGTGGGCCCACGGCAGGCCGCCGGTGAAGTGCTGGAGGAACAACGCCGCGGTGATCGCGCCGGGACCACCGGCGGCGTTGTCGGCGTCGGCGACCTTCGACTCCACCCGCTCCTCGTAGTCCTCCACGAGGGGCATCCGCCACAGCGGCTCGCCGGCCGAGGCGCCGGCGGTGGAGATCAGCTCGGCGAGGGCGTCGTCGGAGCTGAAGAACCCGCCGGTCCGCTGGCCCAGGGAGATCTTCATGGCGCCGGTCAGGGTGGCCACGTCCACCAGGACGTCCGGTGCCAGCTCGGCAACCGCGTAGGCCATCGCGTCGGCGAGGACCAGCCGCCCCTCGGCGTCGGTGTTGCGGACCTCGCTGGTGCGCCCGCCGAAGTGGCGGATGACGTCGCCGGGTCGCAGCGCGTCGGCGCCGACGGCGTTCTCCGCCGCCGCGACCAGACCGGTGACCCGGATCGGACAGTCCACGTCGGCCAGCGCGCCCATGACGGCCATGACGACGCCACCGCCGGTCATGTCGCGCTTCATGTTCATCATCGCCTCGGCCGGCTTGATCGACAGGCCGCCGGTGTCGAAGGTGATCCCCTTGCCGACCAGCACCAGGTGCGGGGTGCGCCGGGTGGCCCGGCGCGGGGTGTAGTCGAGGCGGATCAGGCGGGGCGGTGTGGCCGAGGCCCGGCCCACGCCGAGGATCCCCCCGAAGCCCTCCGCGGCCAGCTGCTTCTCGTCCCACACCTTGACCTTCAGCCCGGCGCTCGCGGCGATCTCGCGGGCCCGCTCGGCCAGCCACGGGGGGTTCTTCTCGTTGGCCGGGACCAGCGCCAGGGTGCGGGACAGCCAGCCGGCGCCGGCCACCGCGAGAGCGCGCGCGAGCTCCGGCTGGCGGTCGTCCGGGTCGGTGGTGCCGGCGAGCACGATCCGCGCGACCGGCCGGTCGGTCGGGGGCACGGAGCGGCGGTGGAACCCGAACGAGCCGAGTACCAGACCCTCCACGAGCGCCCGCAGCCCGGCGTTGTCGGCGAGCGAGGCCAGCGAGGTGGCCAGGGTGTCCTTGCCCTTGACCCGCCGGGCGAGCGCCGCCCCGGCTTTGCGGAGTTCTGTGGCCTGTGCGGTCCCGACACCGACCAGCAGCACGCTGCGGAGACTGGCGTTGGACAGGCCGGCGGCGGAGAGGACGGGATGCTCGACGATCTCGCCGGCCTTGCCGGAGGCGCTGTGGTGCTCGAGCAGGGCGAACAGGTCGACGCCGAGCTCGTCGAGCAGCTCGGCGGCACCGGGACCGAGGACCGGGCCGTCGTCGTCGGCCATCACCGGGATCGCGACGGCGTCTGCGCCGACGACCCCGCTGGGCGCCGCACTGCTGAACGCGATCTGCGGCGGTGAGACCTGGCTGGCGGGTGCCACGATGTGTCCCCCTGGGTCGGCTACGAGGTGATGGTCGAGGTCGGAGCCCCCCGACCTTACCCGCTGCCCGGCCGGTTCAGACGGTCGGCCCGGTGCAGGGCGGGGGTCAGGCTCGGTGCCGGCTCCCTGTCACGGCGCGAGCACGGAGCCGGGGAGGTTTCGCGCCACCGTGAACACGGCGAGCACGGCGAGGAGCGCGTAGGAGAACCGGGCCGAGTCCCAGGGCGCCGCGACCGGGCGGCGGCTCTCGGTCGTCACCTGGGCCAACCACCACCACGCCACGTAGGCCAGCGCCGGGACCAGGATGAGATTGTGCGAGACCGACTCGAGCAGCTGCCCGGTGGCCAGGTCGTGGAGGCCGCGCAACGACCCGCAGCCGGGGCAGTACACCCCGAACAGCAGCAATGACGGGCAGGTGCCCCACGAGCCCGAGCCGTGCGGGTCGCGCAGGACGAGGGCGGTCACGCCGGCGAGCGCGACACCGGGCGCCGCGCAGCGGATCATCCCGCGGCGCGTGGTGTCGAGGGTGCTCGCCGGCGTGGACGTCACTAGAAGCCGGACGAGGTCGAGGTCGAGCCCGCCACGCCGATGACCACGACGAGCAGGACGTAGAGCACTGCTACGACGAGGCCCACGACCGCGGAGATGATCGCCCACTTCTTGGCCGACTCCGAGGCCTGGCGAGCCTGGTCGTACTGGCCGCTGGTGTAGAGGCCGTCGACCTTCGCGGCCTGGACGATCGAGACGATGCCCAGCGGCAGGCAGCACAGCACCGTGCTGAGGATCGCCCACACCAGGTAGCTGTCGGGCTTGGGCGGCATGCCGTAGCCACCCGCAGGAGAGGGCATCGGCATGGACGGAGGACCGGGAGGGTACGACACGAGGTTCACTTTCCGCGGTCGCGGCGCGAGGCCGCGTGACCGCTCCTTCTATCGGGTTCAGACCCGGTTCCGCAGGTAAGTCCCGAGGTTGTCGGGGTGTGAACGCAACAAGTGCCTTTCAGT
>NZ_BAAGUV010000008.1:0-2172 GCF_054781215.1 Nocardioides pakistanensis
CATGACTGACCAGAACGGCACCATCGAAAGTCACCCGCTGCAGCAGCGCGAGGAGGTGGAGGTATACCCGCCGACACCCGAGTTCCGCGCGCAGGCGAACGTGAACGATCCGTCGACGTACTGGCGGGCGGCGGAAGACCCTGAAGCCTATTGGGCGGAACGCGCGCGGCAGCTCAAATGGACCAAGCCGTTCACCGAGACCCTCGACTGGTCGAACCCGCCGTTCGCGAAGTGGTACGTCGGCGGCAAGCTGAACGTGGCTGCGAACTGCCTGGATCGCCATGTCGCGGCGGGCCTCGGGGAACGCGTGGCGATCCACTTCGAGGGCGAACCGGGCGATACGCGCACGCTGACCTACGCCGAATTGACCTATGAGGTGAAGCGGGCCGCGAACATGCTCACGAGCCTGGGTGTCTCGGCGGGCGACCGGGTCGCGATCTACATGCCGATGATCCCCGAGGCCGTGATCGCGATGCTGGCGGTGGCCCGGCTCGGGGCGGCGCACTCGGTCGTGTTCGGCGGGTTCAGCGCCGAGAGCCTGCGCGCCCGCATCGACGACGCACAGGCCGAGCTCGTCATCACCGCTGACGGGGGCTATCGGAAGGGCCGCGTCTCGGCGCTCAAGCCCACGGTCGACGACGCGCTCGCCCTCGACACGGGCACGCCGCTCTCGGTCGAGCGCGTGCTCGTGGTGCAGCGCGGCGGCAACGACGTGGCGATGCAGCAGGGACGCGACCTGTGGTGGCACGAGGAGATCACCTCGTTCGACGGTCAGCACGAGGCCAAGGGCTTCCCCGCTGAGAACCCGCTGTTCATCCTCTACACCTCCGGCACCACCGGCAAGCCCAAGGGCATCCTGCACACCTCCGCGGGCTACCTGACGCAGGTCTCGGCCACGCACCGCGACGTGTTCGACCTCAAGCCCGAGACCGATGTCTACTGGTGCACCGCCGATGTGGGCTGGATCACCGGTCACAGCTACGTCGTCTACGGTCCGCTCGCGAACGGTGCCACCCAGGTCATGTACGAGGGCACTCCCGAGACGCCCGACTGGGGTCGCTGGTGGTCGATCATCCAGAAGTACGGCGTCACGATCTTCTACACCGCCCCGACCGCGATCCGAGCCTGCATGAAGGTCGGCCGCCAGGTGCCCGAGCAGTACGATCTGTCGTCGATCCGCGTGCTCGGCAGCGTCGGGGAGCCGATCAACCCCGAGGCGTGGCGCTGGTACCGCGAGGTCATCGGCGGTGGGCAGGCCCCGATCGTGGACACCTGGTGGCAGACCGAGACCGGCGCGATCATGATCGCCCCGATGCCGGGACTCACCGGTTTGAAGCCGGGCAGCGCGCAGGTCCCGCAGCCGGGGATCACCGCCGCCGTCGTCAACGAGCAGGGCGAGCAGGTGGATCACGGCCAGGGCGGACTGCTCGTGGTGCAGCGTCCGTGGCCGTCGATGGTGCGCACCATCTGGGGGGACGATCAGCGATTCATCGACACCTACTGGTCGAAGTTCGACGGCCAGTACTTCGCCGGCGACGGCGCTCGCTACGATGACGACGGCGACATCTGGCTGCTGGGCCGGGTCGACGACGTGATGAACGTCTCGGGCCACCGGCTCTCGACCGCGGAGATCGAGTCCGCGCTCGTCGAGCACCACGCGGTCGCCGAATCCGCGGTGGTCGGCGCCGACGACGAGACGACCGGGCAGGCGGTCGTAGCGTTCGTGATCCTGAAATCGCAGCAGACCCTGCTCACCCCCGAAGAGGCCGAGACCGCCCTCAAGAAGCACGTCGCCGAGCAAATCGGCGCCATCGCCCGCCCAAGACAGATCTTCGTGGTCACCGAGCTGCCCAAAACCCGCTCCGGCAAGATCATGCGCCGCCTCCTCAAGGATGCGGCCGAGGGCAAGGAGATCGGCGACACCACCACGCTCGCCGACACCTCGGTCATGCAGACAATCTCCAACCGCGTCCATACAGAGAAGTCCACACCGCTGGGCTAGATGTGCCCGGTCAGTGGGTTGGTGACACTCGGCTGATCGGGGGCCGGCCTCCGCAAGCGGTATGGCCTCGATCATAGTTGTAGTGATCGAGCCAGGGCCCGAGCGCCTCGACCCGCTCTTGATTAGATGTGAACGGTCGCCGGTAGGCCCAGCCTTCCTGCAGAGTCCGG
>NZ_BAAGUV010000009.1:0-8082 GCF_054781215.1 Nocardioides pakistanensis
CGCGGCATCGTCGAACGACTCCACGAGGCCGCCGAGCGTGGCCTGTGGGCCGAGCCCGACGCCGAGATCCTGGCCGCGATGCAGCAGGTGTACCTCGAGGTCGAGGGTGACCTCGAGGACCGCGAGTGAGCGCACGATGAGGATCCGCGTTCTCGGCGTTGGGATGGGGCCGCAGCACGTCACCCCCGAGGTGGCCGACGCGCTCCGGTCGTGTGACTACGTGCTCGCCGCCGAGAAGCGCGAGGACGACAGCCTGCTCTCGGTCCGCCGGGGCATCGCGGCCCAGCATGGCGTCGAGGTGGTCGCGGTCCCCGATCCCGAGCGGGATCGGGCGGATCCGGCCGACTATGCCAAGGCGGTCCAGGAGTGGCACGAGGCTCGGGTGGCGGCCTACGAGCAGGTCCTGCGTGAGCGGGGCGGCACCGCGGCGTTCCTCGTCTGGGGCGACCCGTCGCTCTACGACTCGACGCTCCGGGTCGTCGACCGGCTCGTCGAGCGGTTGCCGCTGGAGTACGACGTCCTCCCGGGGATCAGCGCACCGCAGTTGTTGGCCGCCCGTCACCGGATCGTGCTGCACCCGGTCGGGCAGCCCGTCCACATCACCACCGGCCGCCGGCTCCGCAAGGACCTCGCGGACGGCCAGACCAACCTGTGCGTCATGCTCACCGGCACCCTCGACCTGGCCGGGCTCGACGACTGGTCGATCTGGTGGGGTGCCAACCTCGGCACCGACTCCGAGGAGCTCGCCGCGGGGCGGGTCGCCGACGTGCTGCCGTCGATCGAAGCGGCCCGCGAGCGTGCGAAGACAACGGCCGGCTGGGTGATGGACGTCTATGTGCTGCGGGCTCGGGAGGCGCAGCTGTGAGCGGTCTGCTCGTCGCCGGGACGACCTCGGACGCGGGCAAGTCGGTCGTCACCACCGGCCTGTGCCGCGCCTTCGCCCGACGCGGCGTCAAGGTGGCGCCGTACAAGGCCCAGAACATGTCGAACAACTCGATGGTCTGCGCCGCCACCGACGGCACGACCGCCGAGATCGGCCGGGCACAGTGGGTCCAGGCACTGGCCGCCCGGGTCACACCCGAGCCGGCGATGAACCCGGTGCTTCTCAAGCCGGGCAGCGACCGACGCAGCCATGTCGTCCTGATGGGCCACCCCGCGGGCGAGGTCTCGTCGGCGGACTGGGAGACCGGCCGACGCCACCTGGCCACGGCCGCGCACACCGCGTACGACGACCTCGCCTCGCGCTTCGACGTCATCGTAGCCGAGGGAGCCGGGAGCCCGGCCGAGATCAACCTGCGCGCCGGCGACTACGTGAACATGGGTCTTGCCCGGCACGCATCGCTCCCCACCGTGGTCGTGGGCGACATCGACCGGGGCGGCGTCTTCGCGGCGATGTACGGCACGGTTGCGCTCCTGGAGCCCGCCGACCAGAGGCTTGTCGCGGGTTTCGTGGTCAACAAGTTCCGCGGCGAACTGGCGCTCCTCTCCCCCGGCCTGGACTCGCTGGAGCGGCTCACCGGCCGTCCGGTGTACGGCGTGCTGCCGTGGGATCCGAGCCTGTGGCTGGACTCCGAGGACGCCCTCGACCTCGACGGTCGTCGTGCGCGCGGCGACGGCGCCTTCCGGGTCGCGGTGGTGCGGTTGCCGCGGATCAGCAACTTCACCGACGTCGATGCTCTCGGCCTCGAACCCGACCTCGACGTCGTCTTCGTCTCCGGCGCCCGCGACGTCGCCGACGCCGACCTGATCGTGGTGCCGGGCACCCGCTCGACGATCAGCGACCTGGCCTGGCTGCGCGCGCGGGGCCTCGACGCCGCGATCCACGACCACGCCCGCCGTGGTCGACCGGTGCTCGGCATCTGCGGCGGCTTCCAGATGCTCGGCCGGACCATCACCGACCCTGACGGTGTCGAAGGAATGCCGGGTGCCGAGGTCGAGAGCCTGGGGCTCCTCGACGTCCGCACCGACTTCGCCGCGGAGAAGGTGCTGCGCCTGCCTACCGGCGCCGCCCTGGACGCACCCGCGTCGGGCTACGAGATCCACCACGGCCGGATCACCCGCGGCGGCGGCGAGGAGTTCCTCGGCGGCGCTCGCGAGGGCAACGTCCTCGGCACGATGTGGCACGGCAGCCTCGAGGGCGACGCGTTGCGGGGCGCGCTGCTCTCTGAGCTGCTCGGCCGAGAACCGTCCGGGGTCAGCTTCAGTGCTGCCCGCGACGCGCGGCTCGAACGGCTGGGCGACCTGGTCGAGGAGCACCTCGACGTCGACGCGCTACTGGAACTCGCCCGCGACGGCGCACCGGCCGGCCTGCCCGTCCTACCGCCAGGAGGTTCCGCATGAGGCTGCTGCTCCTGGGAGGCACCAGCGAGGCCCGTGACCTCGCGGCCCGATTGGTCGGCGATCACGACCGCGACATCGAGGTGACCAGCTCGCTGGCCGGCCGGGTGGCCGAGCCACGACTGCCGGTCGGGAGGGTGCGCATCGGCGGCTTCGGCGGCGTCGCGGGCCTGCAGTCCGCGCTCGCTGAGTACGACGTCGTGGTCGATGCGACGCATCCCTTCGCCCTCGGTATGAGTTCGAACGCTGTGGCCGCCTGTCGCCTCGACGGCGTCCCCCTGCTGCGGCTCGAGCGCCCCGGTTGGGAACCGGACCCGAGCTGGAACTACGCCGACGACCACGAGCAGGCGAGCACGCTGGCCGCCTCCCTCGGTGCGCGCCCGTTCCTCACGGTCGGCCGCCAGGAGCTGGCTCGCTTCGTCCCCGTCCTGTCCAAACATGCCGTGCTCGCCCGGGTCGTCGACCGCCCCGCCACCGACCTGCCCGAGCCATGGACGCTGCTGACCAGCCGGGGCCCCTACACCCTCGACGGCGAGCTCGCCCTGATCCGGCAGCACGCCATCGACGTCCTCGTCACCAAGGACTCCGGTGGCACCTACACCTGGCCCAAGATGCAGGCCGCCGCCGAGCTCGGCGTCGCCGTGGTCGTCGTACGACGCCCCGCCGGCCCGGTGGGGGTGCCGACCGTGCACGACGTGGACGATGCCGTCGCGTGGGTCAGGGAGCAATCGTGAATGAGCCGGACACAGCGCTGGTCGTCGTTGGCATGTCCGTCTCCGATGTCGACCGGCGCGACGAGCTGCTGACTGCAGCCGCCTGCCACGGTGCGAGCGTCGCCTTCCTGCAGATGGGCGACCCGTCGCTCTCGCGCGAGCTCACCCGGCTCGCGGACCTCGGCACCGCTACGGTCATCCTCGCCGGGGTGAACCTGGGGCCGCTCTCGCCGGCCCACTCCTGGCTGCGCCGCATCGCCGCACACTGGTGGCGCGAGCGTACCGGGCACCGCCCGGTCATCGAGGTCGCGACCCGGCTGGCGACCACGATCGAGGGCATCGAGGTCACGCTGTTCGACCTCAAGCCGATCTCCGGCGACGAGCCGGGCCTGACCTCGGCCGCCTGGGAGGACGTGACCCGCCACCAGCGTCAGGTGCTCGTCTGCCGCGGGCCGCGCTGCACGGCCCGGGGATCCGACGAGACCGCCCGCGCGCTGATCCTGGGACTCATGGAGGCCGGCCTCGGCGACCACGACGTGCTGCTCACCCACACCGGTTGCCAGTTCCCCTGCAACCAGGCGCCGGTCGTCAGCGTGCAGCCCGACGACGTCTGGTACGGCGGCGTCGACGCCGACACAGCCCGGCGGATCGTGGCCGACCACCTGGTTGCCGACACTCCCGTGGAAAGCCGTCGGCTCCGGCGCTGAGCGTGGGAGCCGACGGTTGGTTCGCGGGACTCGCGTTCAGAGGCTCGCGGCGAGCGCCCGCCGCTGCGCCTGCGCCGTCTGCGCGGCGTAGAGCCGACCGACCAGTCCGGTGAGCACCACGCCGATCACGCCCCACATCGTGGCCAGCGTGAACAGTGACGCCCGGCGGAAGAACCACAGCGTGTCGCCCGGGAAGTCGCCGACCTCGTTGACGGTGGTGAACAGTTGGCCGGCCACGACCATGACGGCCAGGTAGCCGGCTGCCCCGACGACGACGCCGCCGAAGGTGCCGAGGCGGTCGCACAGCCGCAGCCCGGCGTACGTCGCGGAGACGGCCACCAGGACCGAGACGACCACGAAGCCGAAGTAGAGCGCAGTCCGGTCGCCGATGGTGTCACCACTTCCTACCGCCGGCGGGTTCGCCGGATACTTCAGGAACGGCACCAGGGCGAAGGCGACGAAACCGAGCAAGGCAACCAGGGCGGTGGACTGGCCGGGCTGTAGCCGGCCCATGCGACCGACGGCACCGGCCGCGACCAGGGCGACGATGCCGCCGAGCGCGACACCGACGGCGAGGCTGCCGGTGAGCAGCCCCCAGGTTCTCTGAGTGCCTCGAGAGACCGCCGTGTTTTCGTCCTCCTCACCGTGGGAGTGGCTGTCCGTGTCGCTGTGTCCGCCGGAGGGCTCGTCGCTATGGTCGTGGGATCCCTCGGCCGGCGCCTCGCCGGAGGCGGCGGTCGACTCCTCGAGGGCGATGGCGGCCTCGACGTGGGGCTCCCCTACCGAGTAGGCGACGAAGAAGGTGGCGATGCCGGCGACCAGCCCGGCAACCAGGCCGCGGATCAGAAATGCGCGTGCAGTCATGCTTGTTCCGTTCAGGAAAGCAGCGCGGCGCCGACGTCAGCGCCACGCGGCGAGAAGGGTCATCAACGGCCCCGCTGCGTTTG
Organism: Nocardioides pakistanensis; assembly: GCF_054781215.1. Taxonomy (NCBI): domain Bacteria; kingdom Bacillati; phylum Actinomycetota; class Actinomycetes; order Propionibacteriales; family Nocardioidaceae; genus Nocardioides; species Nocardioides pakistanensis. Next base: position 4,705 of record NZ_BAAGUV010000009.1, read on the forward strand.
ACGGGGTCCCTATCGCGCCGAAGCGCGCTCGGAGCTCGACCTGGGGCCAGGGCTGAGGCCCGAGGCCCGAGGCCTGGCTGGATCCGTGCCTAGTGGCAGGGGTAGCCCAAGAGGTGACGTCCGTCGTGGACCCACTCGTGAAGCGCCGTCCCGGCGAAGAGGGACACCGCACCCTGGTCAGTGCTGACGAAGAAGAGCACCAGCAGGCTGAGCAGACCGAAGAACAGCGCCCATGGCGCGAGCTGGCCGACCGGAATGGTGGGAACGGAAGGGGCGCCAGCGACCGGCGCCGCAGAGAGCTGCGACATGTTTCCTCCTCAGGGATACGTGCGTCCCTGTTCGATGGGATGGATACGGACACTCGGGTCTGACTCCACCGCCCGGAGGCGATGTCACAGTAGCGCGACTGTGCCGGATTCACACCGGCTTCCTCGTGCCCGTCAGCCGGATGCTATCGCACGCCGGCCCACTGTGTGCGCCTAGCCACGAGTAGCGCGCCAGATGCCGACACGACCGCACCGATGATGCCGACCCTGCGTGCGAGTTGGGCTGCGCAGCCGATGTCCTCAGGCCGTACGGCCCGGCCGTCACCCATGACGGCCCGGTGCTCGATCCGGCCGCCGTAGTAGCGGTTCGTGCCGCCCAGCCGGATGCCGAGCGCGCCGGCGAAGGTCGCCTCGACGACGCCGGCGTTCGGGCTTGGATGGGCGGCAGCGTCGCGGCGCCAGGCCCGGGCGGCGGACCGCGCCGTTCGTGGCGTGGCGAGGAGAGTAGCGGCACCGGCGAGCCGCGAGCCGGGCAGGTTGACCAGATCGTCTAAGCGCGCGGCGGCCCAGCCGAACCGCTCGTAGCGGTCGTTGTGGTGGCCGACCATCGCGTCAAGAGTGTTGGCCGCCCGGTAGCCGAGCAGCCCGGGCACCCCCGCAACGGCACCCCACACGAGCGGTGCCACGACGGCGTCCGAGGTGTTCTCCGCGACCGACTCCACCACCGCGCGGGCGACCTCCGACTCATCCAGCGCCGAGGTGTCACGGCCCACCAGGTGGGTGAGGCGCTCGCGGGCTGCGGGCATGTCGCCGTCGCCCAGGCAAGCGTCCACCCCGAGGGCCTCCCGTTCGAGCGAGCGACCACCGAGCACCACCCAGGTCGCCACGGCGGTGGCGCCTGCCCGTGCCGCAGGATGCCGCGCGGCCCGCTCGGCCGCGACACCGACGACGATCGCCGCTCCGACCAGCGCTGCCGTGTGTGCCGCACCCCGCAGCCGCGAGTCGGCGTACAGCCGTCGCTCCAGGGCCGCCGCCGCGGTGCCGAAGCCGGCAACCGGATGGACACGTTGCGGGTCTCCCAGCATGCGGTCCGCGGCAAAGCCGAGCAGCAGACCGTAGGCCCGGGCGCTCACGCCCGTAGCTCGGAGAGCAACGCCACCTCGCGCAGAACGGCCGAGGCGCTGCGGACCATCGGCACGGCCGCGACAGCGCCTGACCCCTCCCCCAGCCGCATGCCGAGGTCGAGCACCGGGTCTCGGCCCATCTTGGCGATCGCGAGCGACTGAGCAGGCTCTGTCGACCGGTGACCGGCGGCGTACCAGGCGGCGGCGCCCGGCTCGATCCGGTCGGCGGTCAGCGCACAGGCCACGCTCATCAGTCCGTCGAGCACCACCGGGACGCCGTCCTGGGCGGCCGCGAGGAGGTAGCCGGTCGTGGCGGCCAGGTCTGCGCTGCCCAGGGCGGTCAGAGTCTCGACCGGGTCGCCGACCCGGGTGCCGGCACGCCGGAGGGCGGCGTCGACGACCTCGGTCTTGTGCGCCAGCGCGACATCGTCGATCCCCGTGCCGCGTCCCACCACCTCGGCTGCGGGAAGCCCGAGCCCGGCAGCGATGAGCGCCGCCGCCGGAGTGGTGTTGCCGATGCCCATGTCTCCGCCGAGGAGCAGCTGGGCACCGGCCCTGATCTCCTCGCGCGCGATGGCGGCCCCGGCGTCGAGGGCCTGGCGCGTCTGGTCGGGCGTGAGTGCGTCCTCGAGGTGGATGGCGCCGCTCGACCGGCGGACCTTGTGGGCCGTGAGGGCCGCACGAGCCTCCGGCTCGACGTCGGAGAAGTCGTCGTCGACGCCGAGGTCGAGCACCCGGACGGCGACGTCGTGCGTCGCCGCCAGGGCATTCACAGCGGCCTTGCCGGCAAGGAACGTGCGGACCATGTCACCGGTGATCGCCGACGGGAACGCGGAGACACCGTGCGCGGCGACGCCGTGGTCGCCGGCGAAGATGACGAGCCGGACGTCGTCCAGGGGTCGGGGAGGTACCTGTCCCTGGCAGGACGCGAGCCAGACACCCAGCTCGCCGAGGCGGCCGAGGGCGCCAGGCGGGGTGGCCAGCGCGGCCAACCGCTTGGCGGCGTGGTCGCGGGCGATGTCGGAGGGGGCGGAGACGTAGGGCATGACGGACCTCACGAGGTGGGTTGGAGGAGACGGACCGCGTCGAGCGCGGCGAACAGCCGGTCGGTCATCGCCGGGGCTCGGACGGCGACACGGACCCAGGTGGCGTCGAGGCCGGGGAACGTGTCGGCCCGGCGTACGGCGACACCGCGCTCTCTCAGCGCCGCGTGGGCGCCGGGTCCGGGCCGCGCCAGGACGAAGGGCGCCGCCGACGGCACGTAGGGGATGTTGCGTCCGCGCAGACCGTGCTCCAGCACGTCGCGCCACCGAGTGAGGGTGGCCGCGCGCTCGTGGGCCTCGGCGGTCGCGGCGCGGCTGGTGCACGCGATCGTTGCGGCGATGGCCGGCGCGGAGACGGACCAAGGCGTTTGCCGGTCGGCCAACGAACGGACCTGCGTGCGATCGCCGACGATGTAGCCGGCTCGGATGCCCGGGATGGACCAGTGCTTGGTCAGGCTCCGGACGACCACCAGGCCCTCCAGGCGCTCGTGGGCCAAGGAGCCGGTCTCGCCGGGGACCGCGTCCATGAAGGCCTCGTCGACCACGACGAGTCGACCTCTCCGGCGCAGACCGCGGAGCAGGTCTGCGGGGTGGAGGACACCGGTCGGATTGGTGGGATTGCCGATGACGACGAGGTCGGCGTCATCATGGATCGCGTCGGGGTCGAGCGCGAAGCCATTCTCCGGTCGGCACAGCACCGTCGTCACGGTGTGTCCGGCCTGCTCCAGCGCCGCATGCGGCTCGGTGAACTGGGGGTGTACGACGACGGGGCGCCGCCACCGACGTGACTGCGCGATCAGCGTGAACGCCTCCGCGGCGCCGGCGGTCGGAAGGACCTCCTCGAGCTCTCGGCCGTGCCGCTGGGCGATCGCGGCGCGAGCCGGCTCGGCGTCGGGGTACGCCGCCGCCGCGGTGAGGCTGTCGCGCAGGGCGCGCTCCAGCCAG
>NZ_BAAGUV010000010.1:0-9149 GCF_054781215.1 Nocardioides pakistanensis
CGCGGCATCGTCGAACGACTCCACGAGGCCGCCGAGCGTGGCCTGTGGGCCGAGCCCGACGCCGAGGTCCTGGCCGCGATGCAGCAGGTGTACCTCGAGGTCGAGGGTGACCTCGAGGACCGCGAGTGAGCGCACGATGAGGATCCGCGTTCTCGGCGTTGGGATGGGGCCGCAGCACGTCACCCCCGAGGTGGCCGACGCGCTCCGGTCGTGTGACTACGTGCTCGCCGCCGAGAAGCGCGAGGACGACAGCCTGCTCTCGATCCGCCGGGCCATCGCCGCCGAGCATGGCGTCGAGGTGGTCGCAGTCCCCGATCCCGAGCGGGATCGGGCGGATCCGGCCGACTATGCCAAGGCGGTCCAGGAGTGGCACGAGGCTCGGGTGGCGGCCTACGAACAGGTCCTGCGTGAACGGGGCGGTACCGCGGCGTTCCTCGTGTGGGGTGATCCGTCGCTCTACGACTCGACGATCCGGGTCGTCGAGCGGCTCGCCGAGCGGTTGTCGCTGGAGTACGACGTGCTCCCGGGGATCAGCGCACCGCAGTTGTTGGCCGCCCGTCACCGGATCGTGCTGCACCCGGTCGGGCAGCCCGTCCACATCACCACCGGCCGCCGGCTCCGCAAGGCCGTCGCGGCCGGTGAGAGCAACCTGTGCGTCATGCTGACCGGCAGCCTCGACCTGGCAGGGCTGGACGATTGGTCGATCTGGTGGGGTGCCAACCTCGGCACCGACTCCGAGGAACTCGTTGCGGGGAGAGTGGCCGACGTGCTGCCGTCGATCGAAGTGGCCCGCGAGCGTGCGAAGACAACGGCCGGCTGGGTGATGGACGTCTATGTGCTGCGGGCTCGGGAGGCGCAGCTGTGAGCGGTCTGCTCGTCGCCGGGACGACCTCGGACGCGGGCAAGTCGGTCGTCACCACCGGCCTGTGCCGCGCCTTCGCGAGACGTGGCGTGAAGGTGGCGCCGTACAAGGCCCAGAACATGTCGAACAACTCGATGGTCTGCGCCGCCGCCGACGGCACGACCGCCGAGATCGGCCGGGCACAGTGGGTCCAGGCACTGGCTGCCCGCGTTGCCCCTGAGCCGGCGATGAACCCGGTGCTTCTCAAGCCCGGCAGCGACCGGCGCAGCCACGTCGTCCTGATGGGCCATCCCGCCGGCGAAGTCTCATCGGCGGACTGGGAGACCGGCCGACGTCACCTGGCCACGGCCGCGCACACCGCGTACGACGACCTCGCCGCGCGTTTCGACGTCATCGTGGCCGAGGGAGCAGGGAGCCCGGCCGAGATCAACCTGCGCGCCGGCGACTACGTCAACATGGGCCTGGCCCGGCACGCATCGCTGCCCACCGTGGTTGTGGGCGACATCGACCGCGGCGGCGTCTTCGCGGCGATGTACGGCACGGTCGCGCTCCTGGAGCCCGCGGACCAGAGGCTTGTCGCGGGTTTCGTGGTCAACAAGTTCCGCGGCGAACTGGCGCTCCTCTCCCCCGGCCTGGACTCCCTGGAGCGGCTCACCGGCCGTCGGGTGTACGGCGTGCTGCCGTGGGATCCGAGCCTGTGGCTGGACTCCGAGGACGCCCTTGACCTGGACGGTCGTCGCTCCAGCGGTGAGGCCGCCTTCCGGATCGCGGTCGTACGGCTGCCGCGGGTCAGCAACTTCACCGACGTCGACGCGCTCGGCCTCGAACCCGACCTCGACGTCGCCTTCGTCTCCGACCCCCGCGACGTCGCCGCTGCCGATCTGGTCGTCGTGCCGGGGACCCGCTCGACGATCAGCGACCTGGCCTGGCTGCGCTCGCGAGGCCTCGACGCCGCGATCCTCGACCACGCCCGCCGTGGTCGCCCGGTGCTCGGCATCTGCGGCGGCTTCCAGATGCTCGGCCGGACCATCAGGGACCCTGCCGGTGTCGAGGGCGTGCCGGGTGCCGAGGTCGAGGGTCTGGGGCTGCTCGACGTCCGCACCGACTTCGCAGCGGAGAAGGTGCTGCGCCTGCCTACCGGCGCCGCCCTTGACGCACCCGCGTCGGGGTACGAGATCCACCACGGCCGGACCACCCGCGTCGGTGGCGAGGAGTTCCTCGGCGGCGCCCGCGCGGGCAACGTCCTCGGCACGATGTGGCACGGAAGCCTCGAGGGCGACGCGCTGCGGGGTGCGCTGTTGTCCGAGCTGCTGGGCCGAGAACCGTCGGGGGTGAGCTTCAGTGCTGCCCGGGACGCGCGGCTCGACCGCCTCGGCGACCTGGTCGAGGAGCACCTCGACGTCGACGCACTGCTGACACTCGCCCGCGACGGCACACCCGCCGGACTGCCCGTCCTACCCCCAGGAGGTGCCCCGTGAGGCTGCTGCTCCTGGGAGGCACCCGTGAGGCCCGTGACCTCGCGGCCCGGTTGGTCGGCGATCGCGACAGCGGCGTCGAGGTGACCAGCTCGCTGGCCGGCCGGGTTGCCGAGCCGCGTCTGCCGGTCGGGAGGGTGCGCATCGGCGGCTTCGGCGGCGTCGAGGGTCTGCAGGCCGCGCTCGCCGAGTACGACGCCGTGGTCGATGCAACCCATCCCTTCGCCCTCGGCATGACTTCGAACGCTGTTGTTGCCTGTCGCCTCGACGGCGTCCCCCTGCTGCGGCTCGAGCGGCCCGGTTGGGAACCGGACGCGAGGTGGCACTACGTCGACGACCACGAGCAAGCAAGCACGCTGGCCGCATCCCTCGGTGTGCGCCCGTTTCTCACCGTCGGCCGCCAGGAGCTTTCTCGCTTCCTCCCGGCGCTGATCGGACATCCCGTGCTTGCGCGAGTCGTCGACCGTCCCGCTCTCGACCTGCCCGAGACGTGGACGTTGCTGACCAGCCGTGGCCCCTACACCCTCGATGGCGAGCTCGCGCTGATGCGGCAGCACGCCGTCGACGTCCTCGTCACCAAGGACTCAGGCGGCAGCTACACGTGGCCCAAGATGCAGGCCGCCGCCGAGCTCGACGTCGCCGTGGTCGTCGTACGGCGTCCCGCGTGCCCGGTCGGGGTGCAGACCGTGCACGACGTTGACGATGCCGTCGCCTGGGTCAGGGAGCAGTCGTGAGAGTCCTCGTCACCGGCGGAGTCCGCTCCGGCAAGTCCTGTCATGCGGAGTCGCTCCTGGCCGGACCGGTCACCTACCTCGCCCCAGGGCCGGTCCAGGACGACGCCGACTGGGCCGCCCGGATCGCCGCCCATCGGGCGCGGCGGCCTGTCGACTGGACGACCGTCGAGTCCCACAACCTCGTCGGAGTGCTCGCGCACACGGACGGGCACGTCATGGTCGACTGCCTGGGCACGTGGCTCACGGCAGTGCTCGACGAGCGTGGCCTCTGGGGTGCGCCGGCGGACGAGATCACCGACGTGATCGGACACGTTGCGCAAGAGGCAGCGGACGTTCTCGCTGTTCGCGACCAGGGAGAGGACACCGTGCTCGTCACCAACGAGGTCGGCCTGGGCGTCGTCCCCGAACACCGGTCCGGTCGGCTCTTCCGGGACCTGCTCGGACTGGTCAACCAGCGCATCGCCGCGGCCTGCGACGAGGTGCACCTGGTGATCGCAGGCAGGGTGATCCGGCTATGACCCAGCCAGGCGCCGCGCTGCTTCTCGTGGGCATGTCCGTCTCCGATGTCGACCGTCGCGACGAGCTGCTCGCGGCGGCCGCCCGCCACCATGCGAGCGTCGCCTTCTTGCAGATGGGCGACCCATCGCTCTCGCGCGAGCTCACCCGGCTCGCCGACCTCGGCGCCACCACGATCAGCCTCGCCGGCATCAGCCTCGGCCCGCTCGCCCCCGGTCAGTCATGGCTACGTAGGATCGCCTCCCACTGGTGGCGCGAGCGCGGCGGGCACCGCCCGGTGATCGAGGTCGCGACCCGCCTTGCCTCCACGATCGAGGAGATCGAGGTCGCGCTGTCCGACCTGAAGCCGATCTCCGGCGCCGAGCCGGGCCTGACCTCGACCGCCTGGGAGGACGTGACCCGCCACCGGGGCCAGGTGCTCATCTGCCGCGGTCCGCGGTGCACGGCCCGAGGATCCGACGAGACAGCCCGCGCGCTGATCCTCGCACTCATGGAGGCCGGGCTCGGCGACCATGACGTGCTGGTCACCCACACTGGTTGTCAGTTCCCCTGCAACCAGGCCCCGGTTGTCAGCGTGCAGCCCGACGACGTCTGGTACGGCGGCGTCGATCCACACGCGGCCCGCCGGATCGTGTCCGACCACCTGCTGGCCGACACTCCCGTGGAAAGCCGCCGGCTCCCGCGCTGAGCGCAGGAGCCGACAGGTTGGTTCGCGGGGCGGGCCGTCAGAGGCTCGCGGCTAGCGCGCGCCGCTGCGCCCGCTCCGTCTGCGCGGCGTAGAGCCGACCAACCAGTCCGGTGAGCACCACGCCGATCACGCCCCACATCGTGGCCAACGTGAACAGTGACGCCCGGCGGAAGAACCAGAGCGTGTTGGCCGGGAAGTCGCCGACCTCGTTGACGGTGGCGAAGAGCTGGCCGGCGACGACCACGACGGCCAGGTAGCCGGCTGCACCGGCGACGACGCCACCGTAGGTGCCGAGGCGGTTGCGCAGCCTGACCGCGGCGTACGTCGCGGCGACGGCCGCGAGGACCGAGACGGCTACGAAGCCGAAGTAGAGCGCAGTCCTGTCGCCGATGGTGTCACCACTTCCGACCGCTGGCGGGTTCGCCGGGTACTTCAAGAACGGCACCAGGGCGAACGCGACGAAGCCAAGCAGCGTAACCAGGGCCGTGGACTGGCCGGGTTGGAGCCGGCCCATGCGGCCGACGGTGCCGGCAGCCAGGAGGGCCACGATGCCGCCGAGCGCGACCCCGACGGCGAGCGTGCCGGTGAGCAGTCCCCAGGTCTTCTGGTTGTCGCGGGAGACCTCGGCGCCCGCCGTGGTGCCCGGCTCGTCGCCGTGGTCGTGGGACGCCGGCGCCTGCTCGGCGGTCCCGGCCTCCTCGAGGGTGATGGCGGCGTCGACGTGGGGTTCACCCGCGGTGTAGGCGACGAGGAAAGTCGCGAAGCCGGCGACGAGTCCGGCGATCAGTCCGCGGACGAGAAAAGCGCGCGCAGCCATGCCTCAGTGGCAGGGGTAGCCGAGGAGGTGGCGTCCGTCGTGGACCCACTCGTGAATGGCCGTCCCGGAGAGGAGGGACACCGCGCCCTGGTCAGTGCTGACGAAGAAGAGCACCAGCGTCCCGAGGAGACCGAAGAACAGCGCCCAGGGCGCGAGCTGACCCAACGGGATGGTGGGAACGGAAGGGGCGCCAGCGACCGGCGCCGCAGAGACCTGCGACATGTGTCCTCCTCAGGGATACGTGCGTCCCTGTTCGATGGGATGGATACGGACACTCGGGTCTGACTCCACCGCCAGGAGGCGATGTCACAGTAGCGCGACTGTGCCGGATTCTCACCGGCTTCCTCGTGCCCGTGAGCCGGATGCTATCGCACGCCGGCCCGCTGTGCGCCGAGCCACGAGCAACGCGCCGGATGCCGACACGACCGCACCGATGATGCCGACCCTGCGTGCGAGTCGGGCGGCCCGACCGATGTCCTCGGGTCGTACGGCGCGCCCGTCGCCCATGACGGAACGGTGCTCGAGCCGGCTGCCGTAGTAGCGGTTCGTGCCGCCCAACCGGATGCCGAGAGCGCCGGCGAAAGTGGCCTCGACGACTCCGGCGTTGGGGCTGGGATGGGCGGCGGCGTCGCGGCGCCATGCCCGGACAGCGGCCCGTGCCGTGCTTGGCGAGGCAAGGAGCGTGGCGGCACCGGCGATCCGCGAGCCGGGAAGGTTGACCAGATCGTCGAAGCGGGCGGCGGCCCAGCCGAACCGCTCATAGCGGTCGTTGTGGTGGCCGACCATCGCGTCGAGGGTGTTGGCCGCCCGGTAGCCGAGCAGCCCGGGCATCCCGGCCACGGCTCCCCACAGCAGCGGTGCGACGACGGCGTCCGAGGTGTTCTCCGCAACGGACTCCACGACCGCGCGCCCGACCTCCGACTCCTCCAGCGCCGAGGTGTCGCGGCCCACCAGATGGGTGAGGCGTTCACGGGCTGCCGGGAGGTCGCCTGCTCTCAGGAGCGCGTCGACCGCGAGTGCCTCGCGCTCCAGCGAGCGCCCACCGAGCACCGTCCAGGCCACCACGGCGGTGGCCACCGCCTGGGCGACGGGGTTCCGCGCTGCCCGATCCGCTACGACTCCCCCCACGATCGCCGCCCCGACGAGTGCCGCCGTGTGTGCCGCACCCCGCGGCCGCGAGTCGGCGTACAGCCGACGCTCCAGCGCCGCGGCCGCGTTGCCGAAGCCGGCAACGGGATGGAGATGCTGCGGGTCTCCGAGCACGCGGTCCGCGGCGAACCCGAGCAGCAGACCCGCCGCCCGGGCGCTCACGAGAGCGCCACCAGGAGGGCAGCGAGCGACAGCTCGATCGCGGCGCCGAAGACGTCGCCGGTGACGCCGCCGAGCCGCCGCACCGCTCGCGCGACGACGACGGCGACCACGGCGAGCGCCATCGCGCTGGCCAGCGCTCCTCGCCACCAGGCGAGTCCAGCCCAGGCGCCGGCGAGCGAGAGAACGGCGGCGCACGTCGGCCACATGAGCACCACGACCGGCCGAGCCACGGTGCCGGTGTAGGTGTCACCGAGCCCACCGGGCCGTGCCGACGGCACCCCCCGGGCGCAGCACATGGCGAGCGCAGCGCGGGAGACGCAGAGCGCGCAGCCGGCCAGCACGGCGGCGCGCACAGGGTGCGGTGAGGCCAATACTGCGACCAGGCCTGTGGCCTGCAGGCCGAGGACCAGTACCACCGCCACGACGCCGGCCGGACCCGACGTACCGCTCTTCATCACCTCCAGCGACCGCTCCCGGTCGTAGGACGCCGCCATCCCGTCGACCGTGTCGGAGAGCCCGTCGAGGTGGAAGGCGCGGTTGCCGAGAATAGCCGCGCCCAGCGCCAGCAGCGCCGCTACGGGGATCGGCAGACCCAGGGCATGCCCGGCCAGGAGCACCAGAGTCACCGTCCCCGCGAGCGGAAGGGCGGCCAGCGGTGCGAGCACCATCGCCAAACCGGCCCGGTGTCGGTCGACGACGCCCGGTGGCGCGACGGGTACGACGGTGAGAGTGCCGAGGGCGAGTCGCCAGGCGTCGAGCAGCATCAGGCCCCGAGCTCCGAGAGCAGCGCCACGTCGCGGAGCACGGCGGCGGCGCTGCGGACGACAGGGACCGCGGCGACGGCGCCCGATCCCTCCCCCAGCCGCATGCCGAGGTCGAGCAGCGGTTCTCGGCCCATCTTGGCGAGCGCGAGGGACTGGGCCGGTTCGGTGGAGCGGTGCCCGGCGGCGTACCAGGCGGCGGCGCCGGGCTCGATCCGGTCGGCGGTGAGGGCACAGGCCACGCTCATGAGTCCGTCGAGCAGCACCGGTACGCCGTCCTGGGCTGCGGCAAGGAGGTAGCCGGTGGTGGCGGCCAGGTCTGGGCTGCCCAGGGCCGTCAGTGTCTCGACCGGGTCGCCGGCCCGGGTGCCGGCACGCCGAAGGGCGATGTCGATCACCTCGGTCTTGCGCGCAAGCGCGACATCGTCGATCCCCGTGCCTCGCCCGACCACCTCGGCTGCGGGAAGCCCGAGGCCGGCGGCGATCAGGGCCGCGGCGGGGGTGGTGTTGCCGATGCCCATGTCTCCGCCGAGGAGCAGCTGAGCACCGGCCCGGATCTCCTCGCGCGCGATCGCCGCCCCTGCGTCGAGGGCCTGCCGGGTCTGCTCCGGCGTGAGCGCGTCCTCGAGATGGATGGCGCCGCTGGACCGACGGACCTTGTGGACGGTCAGCGCCGCGCAAGTCGCCTCGTCGAGATCGGCGAAGTCGTCGTCGACACCGAGGTCGAGCACGCGGACCGCGACGCCGTGGGTGGCTGCCAAGGCATTCACAGCCGCCTTGCCGGCGAGAAAGGTGCGGACCATCGCACCGGTGATCGCGGGCGGGAACGCGGAGACGCCGTGCGAGGCGACGCCGTGGTCGCCGGCAAAGATGACCAGCCGGACGTCATTCACCGGCTTCGGAGGTACCTGGCCCTGGCAGGACGCAAGCCAGATGCCCAGCTCGCCGAGGCGGCCGAGGGCACCGGCCGGGGTGGCCAGTGCGGCCAGGCGCTTGGCGGCGTGGTCGCGGGCGATGTGGGACGGGGCGGAGACGTAGGGCATGGCGGACCTCACGAGGTGGGCTGGAGAAGGCGGACCGCGTCGAGCGCGGTGAAGAACTGGTTCGTCATCCCCGGCGGACGCACGGCGATGCGGACCCAAGTGGAGTCGAGCCCCGGGAACGTGTCGGCCCGGCGTACGGCGACGCCGCGCGCCCTCAGCGCCGCATGAGCGCCCCGTCCCAGCCTGGCCAGGACGAAGGGCGCCGCCGATGGCGCGTAGTCGATCCCGCGTCCGCGAAGACCGCCTTCGAGGAAGTCGCGCCAGCGCGCCAGCGTGGCCGCGCGGTCGCGGGCCTCGGGGGTCGCTGTCCGGCTGGTGCACGCGATGGTTGCCGCGATGGCCGGTGCCGAGACGGACCAGGGCGTTTGCCGGTCGGCCATCGAGCGGACATGGGCGCGGTCGCCGACGAGGTAGCCCGCTCGGATGCCCGGGATTGACCAGTGCTTGGTGAGGCTCCGGATGACCACCAGGCCCTTGAGTCGCTCGCGGGCCAGGGAGCCGGTCTCGCCGGGGATCGCGTCCATGAAGGCCTCGTCAACGACGACGAGTCGACCTCTCCGGCGCAGACCGCGGAGCAGGTCGGCGGGGTGGAGGACACCGGTCGGGTTGGTGGGGTTGCCGATGACGACGAGGTCGGCGTCGCCGGGGATCGCGTCGGGGTCGAGCGCGAAGCCGTCCTCCGGTCGGCACAGGACCGTCGTCACGGTGTGTCCGGCCTGCTCGAGCGCGGCGTGGGGCTCGGTGAACTGGGGGTGTACGACGACGGGGCGTCGCCACGGGCGCAGCTGGGCGATCAGCGTGAACGCCTCCGCGGCGCCGGCGGTCGGAAGGACCTCCTCGAGCTCTCGGCCGTGCCGCTGGGCGATCGCGGCGCGTGCCGGCTCGGCGTCGGGGTACGCCGCCGCCGCGGTGAGGCTGTCGCGCAGGGCGCGCTCCAGCCAG
>NZ_BAAGUV010000011.1:0-132906 GCF_054781215.1 Nocardioides pakistanensis
ACACCGCCGACCGGGCGCTGATTCTCCACAGCCACCGAGGCTACTGCACTCAAGCAGAGATGCAGGTCCTGGGTTCGAAGGGGATCGGCTACCTGGCGGCCGGGGGGCTGGTCGGCGCGCTCGGCGCCGCGTCCGCGGCCGGCGTACTGGTGGCCGGCGCTCTGGTCGACCGGCTCAGCACCCGTGGCGCCCTGCTCCTGCCCAGTCTCGCCGTGCTGCTCGGAGTCGCGACACTGCTGCTGCCCGCCCGACCTGGCGCCTACCTGGGTTTCGCCCTGCTCGGGTTCGGGATGGGTGCGATCGGTGTCGTCAACGGGACGGTGTGGGCGGCCGTGTTCGGCATGAGCGGGCTGGGACGACTTCAGGGGCTGGCGCAGTCGTCGATGATCGCTGCTGCCGCTCTCGGACCGCTCATTCCGGCCGCTTCGCTGGCCCTGACCGGGGACCATCTGCTCGGACTGGGGGTGCTGGCGGTGATCGCCGGGACGGCTGTGGTCCTGGCCGCGACCGCCCGCATCCGCCCCGCGATGACGCATGGCTCAACGCCTGCGGGCCCCTGACGATCGGTCACTGCATCCTTCCCCTCACGGGAGGGTAGGGTCGAGTGAGACGTTCGACAGGAGGACGATGTCCGATCGCGACCTGGTGGTGGTCTCCAACCGGCTACCGCTGCAACGGGCCCGCAAAGGGTGGGAGCTGGCGGCCGGTGGCCTGGTCACGGCCCTGCGGCCTGTGGTCATGCTGCGGAGGACGGTGTGGGTGGGCTGGGACGGCGGCGACCGCAGGCTGCCGGAGACCTTGCCTGGCACCGAGGCGACACTGGCACCGGTGACGTTGAGCCGCGGCGACGCCCGTGACTACTACGACGGTTTCGCCAACGCGACCTTGTGGCCGCTCTTTCATGACCTGGTCGGGACCCCCGCGTTCGACCGCTCCTGGTGGGAGGCCTACGTGCGCGCCAACGAGGCCTTCGCCACGGCGACGCTCGAAGCCGGGAGGCAGCTGCAGGACCCGGTGTACTGGGTGCACGACTACCACCTGATGCTGGCGCCGGGCATGTTGCGGGCTAAGGCGCCAGACGCCCAGGTGCGGTTCTTCCTGCACATCCCGTGGCCGGCGCCCGAACTGTTCTCGCGCCTGCCGTGGCGGGCACAGATCCTCCGCGGGCTGCTCGGCGCCGACGTGCTCTCCTTCCACACCGAGCGCTATCGCAAGAACTTCGTCCGCTCCTGCGGCCGGATCCTCGAGGGCGAGGTGACCGTCCGAGGCAAGGACATCGAGTACGACGGCCGGCTGGTCCGCACGATCGCGAATCCCATTGCCATCGACACCGAGGAGTTCGAGTCCACGGCTCGCTCGGAGGCGGTCGAGGATGTTCTGGCGCAGCTGCGGCAGCAGTTCGCCGGCCGCGCAGTGCTGCTGGGCGTGGACCGGCTCGACTACACCAAGGGCATCCCGGAACGGATGGCCGCCTTCGAACAGCTCCTGGAGCGTCGCCCAGACCTCGAGGACAAGATCGCGCTGGTCCAGATCGCGATCCCGAGCCGCGGCAACGTCGAGCAGTACCAACAGCTCCGCGAGCAGGTCGAGCAGCTGACCGGGCGGATCAACGGCCGCTTCACCCAGCCCGGCGCCGACGTACCGGTGCACTACCTGCACCGCGGTGTGACCCGTGCGCAGCTGATGGCCTACTACCGGCTCGCGAACATGATGCTGGTGACCCCCCTCAAGGACGGGATGAACCTGGTCTCCAAGGAGTTCGCCGTCGTCCAGCACGCCACCGCCGGCGAAGGGGCCCTGGTGCTCAGCGAGTTCACCGGCGCGGTCACCGAGCTCCGCGGCGCCGTGCGGTGCAACCCCTTCGACACCGAAGGGATGAGCCAGGTCATCGAGCAGACCCTGGAGGTACCCGCCGCCGAACGCCGCCGCAACCTGGCCACGATGGCGCGACGGGTCCGCCGACACGACATCCACCGATGGGCGGCACTGGAGCTGCAATGACCAAGACGACGCTCCACCGACCGGAGCACGACGCCTGCGGCGCGGACCTCGCGGAGGACACCGATGGCAGCAGGTGAGCACTCCTGCCCGGCCTGCGGGGAGACCGAGCGCCTGCGCGGCCAGCGCGACGGCGACCAGATCAAGGTGACGTGCGAAGCCTGCGGGCACAGCTGGGTGCGCGGGCAGCTGACCTGCCGGACCTGCGGTGGGCACGACATCGTGCACCGTCCGCAACCGATGTCGCGCACGCCGCGCGGCAACCAGGTGGCCATCGTGGGCTGGCGCGAGGTGGCCCTGTGCCGGTCCTGCGATGCCGAGGTCGCTGCGGAGTCTCTCGGCAAGAACCGGCCCGTGCCCGAGAACTACGTACCCAAGGCAACGCTGAACCCGGCGACCGTGACCCCTACCCGCCCGCCCGAGGGCTCCAAGAAGCCGCAGCCGGGCGCACCGCCACCGCCCCGGACCACCAACCGGCCTGCTCGCACATCGAACACCCCGGCGACACCGCCTCCTCGCAGTCCCAAGCAGGAACCGGCGCGAAAGCCGGCGGACCCCACGGCCCGACAGGCCATCGAGGCCTACCTCACCGCGGCAGGCGCCGACGCGGACAGCCTCACCATGCTCATGCTGGGCTCCCACCTCGGCCCTGCCAGTCGGCTCTCCGACCTCGGGCGTGACGGCGCCCCAGATGCGCTGCGGCGCTGGTTCGACGGCACCTGGCCGAGCAGCAACCCCCGTCGCGCTGCTGCACTGGCCTCGGTGCGTGCAGCACTGGGCCACTGGGCCGACCAAGGCTGGATCACGACGGACACCTGGAGCGCCCTGTCTGCTGCCCTGGGCGAGTGAACCCCCCTCGGAGGGTCAGACCACGTAGCGGGTAACGGGACGCGGCAGTGGTTCGACCAGCAGGGCCGTGAGATCCGCAACGCACAGCCCGTCACGGCGCACGGTATGCAGACCCTCCAGCTGCTCCACCTCGACCGAGGGAGTCAGCCACGTCCGTGCCTCCTCGCTCGGCGGGGCGGCCTCCACCCGCAGCGCGCCCGCGACGGGGATACAACGCACCTCGGTGCCGGCCTCGAGGGTCAACGGCATGCCGCCGTGGACGCGCAGCCGGATCCGTCCGGTCTCGGGCTGGTTGGGAACGATCCGCAGCTCCTCCAGCGCGATGTCGGGGATCTGGCCTGCCACGGACGGGAAAGACGTCGCCGTCTCCGTCCGGGCGCTCCACCGGCGTTGCGTGGAGGGCCTCCACGACCTCGGCCCGGACGGTCGACTCGGCTTCGTCGACCTCGCCTCGGCTCCGGGAGCGCGGCCGCACCAGCGGTACACCGGCCAGCGCGGCGGCGCGCTCGGCCTCGGGAGTGGGATCGGTCACGGCGTCGACGAGCACGCAGACCGGGCTGTCGTGATCGTCGGGGCGGCCCCACAACGCGACCACCACGCTGACCGGGACGTCCTTGGCCCGGACTCCGCGCTGCGCCAGGCGGCCGCGCAGGACGGCGGCTTCGCTGCGGCCGGTGAACCCGAAGCCCCGCAGCACTCCGGCGGTGTGCGGCCCACCACACCGGCAGTTCGACAGGACAGCCAGGGTGGTCTCGACCAGACGGCTACGGACCGAGGTCACATCGCGGATGCGGTGCATCGCGTGGTCGGGAAGGGCGAGGGTGTCACTCAACGGGTACCTCCGGCATCAGTCGCCACAGCTCCCGCAGGTGCGGGATGGTGCGTTCGGGAAGGGAGTTCAGTCGTTCGAGCACCGCAGGGGGCGCCTGCGCGCTGGTCGCGGCAGCCAGGAGCTCGGAGGTCCTGACTCCTCCGTCGCCGAAGGCGGGTCCGACGTACTGCGCGATCTGTGTGCGTGTCAGCGTGGTCGCCACCGGGCCTCCTGAGTCGATCGAGTTCTCCTTGCCGAGTCTACCCTGACGTGAGGGTAGACTCGCAAGTCCTGGTCGAGGAGGTCGCCGCCCTCCTCCACGCTCACGTGACGGAAGTGTCACGTCGCGTTAGACTGCTTGTTCAGTCGCATTCCGATCGAGGACACATTCATGGGTCTCCAGCACATGCAGATCGGCGAGGTCGCCGAGCAGACCGGTCTCAGCCTGCGCACGATCAGGTACTACGAGGAAGTCGGCCTGGTCCGCCCCTCAGCGCGCTCGACAGGAGGGTTCCGGCTCTACTCCGACAGCGACCTCGCGCGGCTGCGACTGGTCCGGCGGATGAAGCCGCTGGACTTCTCGCTGGAGGAGATGAAGGACGTCCTGCAAGCGCTCGACGCCCTCGAGGATCCCGACCAGTCCCCTGAGGCACGGGCCCAGATGGTCGACCGGTTGAAGATGTTCCGCGAGGCGGCCGAGGCTCGCGTCGAAGCCCTGCGGGAGCAGCTGGAGACCGCGGAAGGTTTCGCCGCGGACCTGCGTCGTGAGTTCAACCGTCAGCGCAAGCTGGCCCAGCAGTCCCGGTGAGCGCCCCCGCACACACCGAAGCGGGCCTCAGCGACGGCACGGCGGCCCAGGTCCGCAGCGAGGCCGCCCGGCGGCGTACCTTCGCGATCATCAGCCACCCCGACGCCGGCAAGTCGACGATGACCGAAGCGCTGGCCCTGCACGCCGAGGTCATCTCCGAGGCCGGCGCCGTCCACGGCAAGGCCGGGCGTCGCGGCACCGTGTCGGACTGGATGGACATGGAGAAGGCACGCGGCATCTCCATCACCTCCGCTGCCCTGCAGTTCGCCTACGGCGACCACGTGGTCAACCTCGTCGACACCCCCGGCCACGCCGACTTCTCCGAGGACACCTACCGCGTGCTCTCGGCCGTCGACGCGGCAGTGATGCTGGTCGACGCAGCCAAGGGCCTGGAGCCGCAGACCCTCAAGCTCTTCCAGGTCTGCCGACACCGCCGCATCCCGGTGATCACCGTGATCAACAAGTGGGACCGGCCGGGCAAGGACGCCCTGGAGCTGATGGACGAGATCGAGAAGGAGATCGGACTGCGCCCCACTCCCTTGACCTGGCCGGTCGGCTACTCCGGCGACTTCCGAGGAGTGCTGGACCGGCGCACCGGCGAGTACATCCGCTACCACCGCACCGCCGGTGGGGCCACCCGTGCGCCCGAGGAGCACCTCGACGCGGCCACAGCGGGGACGACGGAGGGCGACTTCTGGACGACCGCCGTGGAGGAGCACGAGCTGCTCACCGCGGACGGCGCCGACCACGACCAGGAGACCTTCCTGGCCGGCGACACCAGCCCGGTGCTGTTCACCTCCGCGATCCAGAACTTCGGCGTCGCCCAGCTCCTGCGGACCCTGGTCGAGCTCGCCCCAGCCCCATCGCCCACACCGACGGTGGACGGTGGTCAGCGTCCGGTGGATGCCCCGTTCAGCGCATTCGTGTTCAAGGTCCAGGCCGGGATGGACGCCGCCCACCGCGACCGGCTCGCCTACGCACGGGTCTGCTCCGGCGTCTTCGAACGCGGCATGATCGCCACCCACGCCCAGACCCGCAAGCCCTTCGCCACCAAGTACGCCCAGGCCGTCTTCGGCCGGGAGCGCACCGTGCTCGACACCGCCTACCCCGGCGACATCATCGGCCTGGTCAACGCCAGCACCCTGCGCGTCGGATCCACGATCTACGCCGACGAGCCGGTCGAGTACCCCCCGATCGCCAGCTTCGCCCCCGAGCACTTCGCCTCGATCCGGGCCAGGGACGCCGGCCGCTACAAGCAGTTCCGCCGCGGCATCGAGCAGCTCGACCAAGAAGGCGTGGTCCAGGTGCTCCGCTCGGAGATGCGCGGCGACCAGGCCCCCGTGCTCGCCGCGGTCGGGCCGATGCAGTTCGAGGTCGCCGAAGCCCGGATGGCCACCGAGTTCAACTCCCCCGTCCGACTCGAGGTGCTCAGCTACTCCCTCGCCCGGCGCACCCGGCCGGAGGACGCGGCCGAGCTGAACGCGATGAGCGGCATCGAGGTCATGCAACGCAGCGACGGCGCACTCCTCGTCCTGTTTCCCGACAAGTGGCGCGCACAGTCCGTGGAGCGACTGCATCCCCATCTCATGCTCGAGCCGCTCGTCGCAGCGACCGACTGAATGACTGACTCCTGGGGTGTGCGACAGGTCACCTGGAATCGGTCAAACCCTACTGTGCCGTTACGGTAGAGTCGACACAGACTTCCGGCGCCCAGCCGCCGGCCCCTTGATCCTGTACTCATCTGCACGCCTGCAACGACGCAGTATGCCGTGAAAGGCCCGCGTGCGCCCGACAACGAAACGGACGACACGCGTGTCAACACCCCCTGCCCAGGACTCCCTGCACTCCCCCGGCCAGCACCCGCCCATCCCGGTGCACGTGCCCGAGGTCGACGAGGACGAGAACACCTCGGTCATGGCGGCGCTGCGCAACCCCAAGCGGCTGCGCACCGAGGTCCTCGCCGGTCTCGTGGTCGCGCTCGCGCTGATCCCGGAGGCGATCTCGTTCTCGATCATCGCCGGCGTCGATCCCCGTGTCGGACTGTTCGCCTCCTTCACGATGGCGGTCTCGATCGCCTTCCTCGGCGGACGCCCCGCGATGATCTCCGCAGCCACCGGCGCCATCGCCCTGGTGATCGCACCCGTCGCACGGGACTACGGACTCGACTACTTCATCGCCACCGTCATCCTCGCCGGGGTCTTCCAGGTCGTGCTCGGCGCGGTCGGCGTCGCGAAGCTGATGCGGTTCATCCCGCGCTCGGTGATGGTCGGCTTCGTCAACGCCCTCGCGATCCTGATCTTCCTCGCCCAGGTGCCCCATATGCGCGACGTGCCGTTCGCCGTCTACCCGCTGATCGCACTCGGTCTGGGCATCATCTTCGCGCTGCCCAGGCTCACCGACGTCGTCCCGGCGCCGCTGGTCGCGATCGTCATCCTCACGATCATCACGGTGTTCATGGCCGTCACCGTCCCGACCGTCGGCGACGAGGGCGAGCTCCCCGACAGCCTCCCGTCGCTGTTCCTCCCCGACGTCCCGCTCACCTGGGCCACCTTCGAGATCATCGCCCCCTACGCCCTCGCGATGGCCTTCGTCGGCATCCTCGAGTCGCTGCTGACCGCCAAGCTGGTCGACGACATCACCGACACCCACTCCGACAAGACCCGCGAGAGCCTGGGCCAGGGTGCCGCCAACGTGATCACCGGCTTCTTCGGCGGCATGGGCGGCTGCGCCATGATCGGCCAGACGATGATCAACGTGAAGGCGTCCGGAGCCCGGACCCGGATCTCGACCTTCCTCGCCGGCGTCTTCCTCCTCGTGCTCGTCGTGGGGGTCGGTGACCTGGTGGCGATCATCCCGATGGCCGCCCTGGTCGCGGTGATGATCGTGGTCGCCATCGCCACCTTCGACTGGCACAGCATCCAGCCCGGCACGCTCCGCCGGCTGCCCAAGAGCGAGAACATCGTGATGATCTCCACCGTGGTCGCGGTCGTCGCCACCCACAACCTCGCCATCGGCGTCGGCGTCGGTGTCCTGGTCGCGATGGTGCTCTTCGCCCGCCGGGTCGCTCACCTCACCGAGGTCTCCGACGTCGCCGAGGTCGACGAGGACACTCACGTGTACGCCGTCACCGGGGCGCTGTTCTTCGCCACCAGCAACGACCTGTACTCCCAGTTCGACTACGCCGGAGCGCCGAAGAACGTCGTCATCGACCTCTCCGGCGCCCACATCTGGGACGCCTCCACGGTCGCCGCCCTCGACGCCATCCAGCGCAAGTTCGAGTCCAAGGGCAAGAACGTCGAGATCCGCGGCCTCAACCGGGCGAGCCGGCAGATGCACGAGCGGCTCAGCGGTCACCTCGGCGACGCCCACTGACCGCGGACGCAGACGACTGAGGGGCCTGACGCAGCGGCGTCAGGCCCCTCAGCCCGCTCTCGGCTCGAGCCGCCGGTGATCTCAGCGGACCACGGCCACCGGGCACTGGGCGTGCTCGAGCACCGACTGGGTGACCGAACCCAGCAGCAGGCTGCGCAGGGCGCTGCGCCCGCGGGTACCGATCACCAGCAGGTCGGCCTTCTCGCTGGCCCCGGCCAGGCGCTCGGCCGCGGAGCCGGCGACATGCTCCACGTCGACCTCGACACCGGCACGGTCCCGCAGTGCGACCTCGATGACCTGGTCGACCTTCTCGTCCGAGGAGTCGCCGTCCTGGCGGTGCACGTGCACCGCGGCCACCCGGGCGCCGGTCTCACCGGCGTGCCGCAGAGCAAAGTCGAAGGCCTTGGCGCTGCACTCCGAGCCGTCCACCCCCACCACGACCAGGCCGGTGTGCCGGGTGTGCGGCTCCCGGACAACCACGACCGGTCCGGGCGCATGCCGGGTGACGTGCTGGCTCACCGACCCCGACACCATCGCCTTCAACGGCCCCTGGGTCCGCGCCCCGAGCACCGTCAGATGGGCGTGCTCGGCCTCACGGACCAGCGCCGGGCCAGGTGCGCTCAGCACGGTGGAGACCGACGTGCTCGGCGCCTTGGCCGAGGCCAGAATCTTCTCCAGCTCCTCGGTGACGGCCCCGGCCTCGAGCTCCTTGGGCACGTCCGGGATGTGCGCCACATCGAGGGCGGAGACCAGCACGTGCAGCGGGCGGGACAGCTGGGCGGCGACCTCGTCGGCCCAGGCCAGAGCGATCTTGCTGTGCTCCGACCCGCCGTACCCGAGCAGGATCGCACCATTCGGCATCGTCATACCGGCACCCTAGACCCCCTATGGTCGCACCGCACCATCCCGTCGCCCGCGTTTCATCTTTACCCTTACGTCACGGTATTGTTGCTGGAGACGAGGAGACCAGGAGGTTGTGTGCCCACGTTCAAGGTGTGCCATGTGGATGGTTCCGAGACCGAGCTCGAGGCCCAGCGCATGTCGGCCACCGATGAGACGATCAGCTTCGAGCGACGCGAGCGCGGCGACTGGTCGGAAGTCCAGCAGTTCACCGCCGAGGCCGTGGATGTTGTCCGCAAGCGGATCGTCGAGACCAACGGGCACTACCGCTGGATCACCGTCCGCCCCCGCCCCCTGCGCCGTTGACCGGCCCGATGCCGGCCCATGAGCTGAGGGCCGAGACCGCACACCATGACCGGGTGCGTCGCGCGATGGGCTCGATGCGCGAGACCACCGTCGTGCTGCGCGACAAGTACCAGCTCGACTTCGTCGAGGGCAAGCAGAACCGGTACGCCGACGACGCCGGCCCCGACCACAACATGGGCTTCGCGATGGCCCGGCACAGCGACCAGCGCCTCGACGACCTGCTCGCCCGTGACATCCCGCTGTTCTTCGGGCGCCTGTGGCTCGACTCTGACGAGGACTACCACCTAGGCCGCCGACACGTCCGCGACGAGGACGACCGCTCGGTCCCGCTCGTCATCGACTGGCGCGCCCCGCTCGCCGAACGCTTCTACCGCGCCTCGGCCCACCACCGCCACGAGGTGGCGCGGCGCCGCCGGTTCGGGTTCGACGGCAACACCCTCACCGCCTTCGAGGACGAAGACCTCCGCCTCGGTCAGGACTTCACCTCCGGCCTGCTCACCTCCGAGATCGAACGCCCACGCACCGGCCCCATGCGCGACATCGTCGCCACCATCCAACCCGAGCAGGACGAGCTCATCCGCCGCGACGCCGACACCACCCTGTGCGTCCAGGGCGCCCCCGGCACCGGCAAGACCGCCGTCGGACTGCACCGCGCCGCCTGGCTGCTCTACTCCTACCCCGGCCGGCTGACCCGCAGCGGCATGCTCGTGGTCGGCCCCAACGACGGGTTCCTGCGCTACATCTCCGGCGTCCTCCCCACCCTCGGCGAGACCTCGGTGTCCCAGACGACCGTCGACGAACTCACCGGCGCCACCACCGCAGCCAAGCACGACGCACCCGAGGTGGAGAGGCTCAAGCACGACGCCCGGATGACGGAGGTCTGCCACCGCGCGGTGTGGAGCCACCTCGGTGAGATCGAGGAGGGCATCACGATCGCCCACGCCGGCGAGCGGGCGCACCTCGACGTCGAGACCCTCACGGTCGCCATCGACCGCGCCCGGCGTACCTCCCGCACCTGGGACAGCGGGCGGAAGTCGCTGGAACGCACCATCGTCCAAGCCCTGGTCACCCAGCTCGAGCTGCGAGCGCGACGCTCCGCGGACAGCAAGTGGGCACAGTCCGTTCGGCGCAGCCCCGAGGTCAAGGAGTTCCTCACCCGCACCTGGCCGGTGCTCACTGCCAAGCAGCTCCTCCGCAGGCTCTACGCCGACCGCGGGTTTCGTGCCCTCGTGACCGAGGCGATCCTCACCGCCGAGGAAGCCGAGCTCCTGCACCAGCAGACCAAGCCGACCCAGAAGCTCTCGCCCGCCGACGTCCTCGTCCTCGACGAGCTCCAGTCCCTGATCAAGACCCCGACCTCGCTGAGCACCTACGCCCACGTGGTCGTCGACGAGGCTCAGGACCTCTCACCGATGCAGTGCCGCGCCGTCGCGCGTCGCTGCCCCAACGGTGCACTCACCGTGCTCGGCGACCTCGCCCAAGGCACCACCCCCTGGGCAGCCACCCACTGGCCCACCCAGATGGGACACCTCGGCCGCCCCGACGCGGAGCACACCGAGCTCACCATCGGCTACCGCGTCCCCGGCGCGATCATCGACCTGGCCAACCTGATCCTGCCCCACCTCGGCGTTGACGTCTCCCCCGCCCGATCGCTGCGCGCCGACGGCGAAATCGAGGTGTTGACCGGCTCCGACCTACCCGTGACCACCGGCGACGCCGTCGCCAAGGCACTCGTCGAGCCCGGCCTGGTCGGCGTCATCGCCACCGAGACCACCCTCGACCACCTGCGCGCAAACCTGCCCACCGACCAACGCGTCGAGCTCGTGCCGGCCGGCCTCGCGAAGGGCCTGGAGTTCGACCACGTGATCCTCGTCGAACCCGCCGACATCGTCGACACCGCCAGCACCCGCGAGAACCACGCACCCGACAGCATCGGCCTACGACACCTCTACGTCGCCCTCACCCGCGCCGTCTCCCGACTCACCATCGTCCACACCAAACCGATGCCCGAGCCGCTCGACGCTCCGCACCACGGCCCACGCCGATGAGCCCGTCGACCGAACTGGTCACCGGCAGCCTCCTCGGCGTCGCCTGCGGCGACGCCTTGGGAGCCCCCTTCGAAGGGCACCCCCAGCCGTCGCTGCCCCAGATCCAGAAGTGGATCGACTCCGACGCACCCTTGCAGTACACCGACGACACAGCCATGACCATCGTCTTGGCCCAGCACCTCCACGAACACGCCGGGCACGTCGATGACGACGCCCTCGTCATGGACTTCGCCCATGCCTGGCGCCACGAGCCACACCGCGGGTACGGCGCAGGCCCACCGGCGATCTTCACTGCCGCCCTCGCCGGCGACGACTGGCGCGCGGTGGCCCACGGGCTCTTCGGAGGAACGGGCTCACTGGGCAACGGAGGTGCGATGCGGGCGGCGCCGACCGCGTTCGTCCACGGTACCGTGACCGAGCGCGTCGCGCGTGCCCGGCAACAGGCTGCGGTCACCCATAGCCATCCGTTGGCGCAGGACGGCGCGGCACTGCTGTGCGCGAGCGTCGCCATCGCCGCCGACACCGCAGCCCAGCCCTTCGACCCCATGTCGTTCCTCACACTGGTCCGTGGACACATCGCCACGCACGAGTTCCGCGAAGCGCTGCAAGCCGTCCACGCGGCGGTCCGTCAGCAGTGGACACCCGCGCAGGTGGCGCAACGGCTCGGTCACGACATCACCGCACTCGGATCGGTCCCCTCAGCGCTCGTCGCCTTCCTCCTCCACCCCGACGAGCTTCCCCAGGCGCTGACCTTCGCCCTCGAGGTCGGCGGAGACACCGACACCATCGCGGCGATGACCGGCGCGATCAGCGGAGCACGCAGCGGCGCCGAGGCCTTTCCGCCTCGATGGCTCCAGCGACTCGAGAACGAGCCGACCATCCGGCGGCTCGCACACACAATGAAGGAGATCCCGACGTGACCGACTCCGGTAGCGTGACCCGGTGAGCCACCCCCACCCCGAGCTGCAGTCCCCCCCGAAGCTTCCCAACGACGGCCTCCGCATCGTCGGTCTCGGCGGCCTCGGTGAGATCGGCCGCAACATGACCGTCTTCGAGCACCGCGGCAAGCTCCTCGTCGTCGACTGCGGCGTGCTCTTCCCCGAGGAGCACCAGCCCGGCATCGACGTGATCCTCCCGGACTTCACCTGGATCCGGGACCGTCTCGACGACATCGAGGCGATCGTCCTCACCCACGGCCACGAGGACCACATCGGCGGTGTCCCCTACCTCCTGCGCGAGCGGGCGGACATCCCCGTCGTCGGGTCCCGGCTGACCCTGGCGCTGATCGACGCGAAGCTCAAGGAGCACCGGATCAGGCCGAAGCTGCGTCAGGTCGCCGAGGGCGACCGGATCGACCTGGGCCCGTTCGACCTGGAGTTCCTCGCCGTCAACCACTCCATCCCCGACGGCCTCGCGGTGGCGATCCGGACCACGGCCGGGCTGGTGCTGCACACCGGGGACTTCAAGATGGACCAGTTCCCGCTCGACAGCCGCATCACCGACCTCCGCGGCTTCGCCCGGATGGGCGAGGAGGGCGTCGACCTGTTCATGGTCGACTCCACCAACGCGGAGGTCCCCGGCTTCACCATGTCCGAGCGCGAGCTGACGCCCGCCATCGAGCACGTCTTCCGCACCGCCCCGCGACGCGTCATCGTCTCGAGCTTCGCCAGCCACGTCCACCGCATCCAGCAGATCCTCGACGCGGCCGAGGCGCACGGCCGCAAGGTGGCCTTCGTGGGCCGGTCGATGGTGCGCAACATGGGCGTGGCCCGCGACCTGGGCTACCTCACGTACCCCGAGAACCTCGTCGTCCCGCTGGACCAGCTGGAGAAGATGTCGCCGAAGAAGGCCGCGATCGTCTGCACCGGATCGCAAGGTGAGCCGCTGGCCGCGCTGTCGCGGATGGCCAACCGCGAGCACAAGATCAGGATCGAGCAGGGCGACACCGTGCTGATGGCCAGCTCGGTCATCCCCGGCAACGAGAACGCCATCTCCGGCGTCATCAACGGGCTCACCCGCTGGGGAGCCAAGGTGGTGCACAAGGGCACCGCCAAGGTGCACGTCTCCGGCCACGCCAGCGCCGGCGAGCTCGTCTACTGCTACAACATCGTCCAGCCCGCCAACGTGATGCCGGTCCACGGCGAGTGGCGGCACCTGCAGGCCAACGCCGACCTCGCCATCAGCACCGGGATCGACCCCAAGCGGGTCGTCATCGCCGAGGACGGCGTCGTCGTCGACCTCGTCAACGGCCAGGCCAAGATCACCGGCAAGGTCCCGGCCGGCAACGTCTACGTCGACGGCCAGACCGTCGGCGGAGCGACCGAGGCCACCCTGAAGGACCGGCGCATACTCGCCGAAGAGGGCGTCGTCACCGTGCTCGCGCTCGTCGACGCCGACACCGGCGAGCTCGCGGAACCGCCGGACTTCCTCATCCGAGGCTTCGTCCACGACCAGCAGAAGTTCGAGGCAGCGATCCCCGTCGTGGAGAAGACCCTCGCCCGCGCCGCTCGCGAGGGCATCGGCGACGCCCACCAGCTCGAGCAGATGATCACCCACGACGTGGGCAGATGGGCACACCAGAAGTTCCGCCGCAGCCCACTGATCATCAGCATCGTCGTCGAGGCCTGACCATCGCGTCACCGACGTGGCCGCACGCACGGCCAACCGCATGAGCAATTACCCCTCCAAGCGCGAGGCACTCCGAGCGACCCTCGCGTTGGCCCTGACCACCGCCCTCGTCTGCACAGCCCTACTCCTTGAGCCTCTCAGCACTTCCATCTACCTCGCCCTGTTACCCGAGACCGCGCAACTCGAGGGCATCCACCACCTTGCAGACGTCGCCCTAGCCACACTAGGTGTCACCTACGCGACGGCATTGTGGCGATCCAGGTTCGCCGCCGCGTCCCTCGCCCGGGGCGTCGCCGCAGGAATCGGTGTCGGTGTGGCGTACCTGGTGAGCGAAGTGGCGAAGTTGGCGTTCATCCAGGAACGGCCATGCCGCGAGGCACTCCTCCTCGAGCGATGCCCCCCGCCTGGGGACTGGTCCTTCCCCAGCAACCACATGACAATCGCCGTCGGCCTAGCTGTCGCCAGCGCCGCGACCCTTCCGCAGGTCACCCGGCCGCTCGTCGCCACGCTCACTGCTCTCGTCGCAGCGGCGGGCGCCGGGCGCCTAGGGCAGGGCGCTCACTATCCACACGACCTTCTGGCGGGCATGGGCGTCGGCCTCGGTGTGGTCGTTGCGGTTGCCCTCACTCTCGGTCCCATGGTGGAAAGCAGTCGACTCCTGACACGCTGGAGCAAACCGGTGGGGCAATAACCCCGTGCATCAGCTCTGGAACGGCCGCGCAGTAGCGGGCCACGTCGACAACCGCCACCCCGTGGCTCAGCAAACCAACGAGTTCGACAACGCCCCGTGTTGGATGACGGTCTGCCGATCGGGGTCCGAGCTCCGGACAGGATGACGATCCTCGACGACGCCGACGACTTGGCACGGCCTCCTCCTCGCGGGCGGCAGCACCGGCCGGACCAGGTCGGGCCTCAGGCCCGCTCCATCCACGACGCTACGCCGACCCCTCGCGGCCTCCACGGACTGTGGTCAAGCCGACGCGGGGCCGGACGACCCTCGCCTCGCCTTCGCGTCGACGTGAACTACCAGGTCTAACTTGTAGACATGGACGTCACCCTTCTCTATTTCAACGGTTGCCCCAACTGGCAAGAGATGGACGAAGCGCTGGTTGCCCTGGCCGCCGAGCACCCAGACCTGCACCTCACCAGGCGACGCGTGGAGACACCACAGGAGGCCGAAGAGGTGGGATTCCACGGATCGCCCACCGTGATGGTCGACGGCCGCGACGCCTTCGACGAACCCGACCTCGAAGTCGGCCTGACCTGCCGGAGATATGCCACGCCAGACGGGTACCGAGGAGCGCCCACCCTGGACCAGCTCCGCCGAGCTCTCGGCCTTGGTTGAAGGGGCTCGGGTCCTCGATCGAACGACGCTTTCTGGCCACTTGGACAGAAGATCCCCAGACCCCTGTTCAAATGGCCCAACGCCTCACAGACACCGTCACGATCGCCGATTCAGGCGTGAAACTGACGGTCACCGACGGCTGGCGATACCGACAGGGGCCTCTCAAAGCCCATCTGGGCGACGATCCCGGGGAGTTTAAGGCCAATAGCAGGCCAATCCGGCGCCTGCACTTCAAATCTCGCCACTCCCCCAAACTGCAAAACTGCAGGTCAGAGGCGGTTTTTCGGTCGGGCTGACAGGATTTGAACCTGCGACCCCTTGCCCCAAGGCCGGCCCTTTGCGGAGACTGGCTGCCGTCGGTGAACATGCGCTGTGACCTGCGAAAACGTGCTCAACACCTCTTGCTCGGCCTTGCGGCGATCAGCCCGCATGAGCGGACTTCTGCGCTAGTAAACGTCCAATAAGCGTCCAGGCAGTCAGATCTCCACTCCCCCCGGCCTGTCGCTGCACACCGGCCCAGAATGACGCGCCCGGCGCTGTGCGCCAACGCCGGAAACTCGAACTCGCGGTGGCCAGCAAAGCCATCCAAGAAAGTTCGGAGCGCCAGGAACGGTTCCGGCGACAAGTGTCGTGTTGTAGGTATGAGGAATACACCCGACACTCCCGACCTGACCGACCTCCTCGCAGACCTAGTGGACGACCAACCCGAGCGGCAGACGCCAGACGACCTGGAACCAACCGCCTCTGAACACACCTCGCATGGCGCCGCAGCGACGCGTTCCTGCCCGACGAGGACTGGCGTCCTGATGAGTACCCGGCCGTACGGAATACCTCCGCCGCTTTCATGTTCAACGGCATCGTCCGGCCGCTCGAGCCGACCCACCCCGAGTACGCCACGATCGCGTTGGAGCCCGGGATGGGTGACGAGGAGAACACCAAGGCCGCGGTTGCGGTCGCCAAATGGAACATGCTCTGGGAGGCCGGCCAGTTCCGCCGTCGCTTCTTCGACGAGGACGAACTGCCCGAGGAGATGGCCCAGATCGCCGACCTCGGCGACATTAACGTCACCTTCGTCCCTCGCACCCGCCTCCGGTACGACGAGTACGGGCCGCTGCTCAATCTGCTGCCCAAGCGGACCATGGAGCAGTTCGACCTCCCCGTTCTCCGCGGCTGCCACTGGCCGTTCCTCGCCGAGTACAACCGCATCGAGGACTTCCTGCCTGAGGACTTCGAAGCGCGACTCTCCCGCGCATGGGCCCATCGAGTCTGGCGCCACCTCGAGTCCGGTTCGAAGCTGCACGCGTTCACCAAGAACGACCCCATCAAGCTCCTGGCGCACAACCTCGACTTCTGGATCCCCGCAGTCACCGCGACCATCCAGGACCGGCTACGCGATTTCCCCGAAGTCGACAAGGGCAAGGACCCGTCCGAGCTCGGCATCCCGGTGACGCTGGTCGACGGAAGCATCCTTCCCGGCGCCATCACCGGCCACCCCAGGATGGGCGGGACAGTCTGGATGGGCGAAGAAGAAGCAGACCTCGCCCTAGAAGACGTCATCGAGCACGCCGACGAAACTGGCCGGTTGCGCGACATCATGGACGCCGTCCGTTCACATCGCATCGAGGATGACTTCTCCGACCACTGGTCCTACGCCCGCGAAGACTTCGAACGGAAGCTCCACGGCAAGCGACGCAAGGCCAAGGTCACCTTCGTCGAAGTGCCCGACACCACCCCCGTCCAGGGGCCTGAGAGCGAAGTCGTCGGAAACATCGTCACCAACGACTTCATGGCGCTGCTCGAGCCCCGCAACCAGCAGATCGTCGTCCTGCTCAACTCCGGCATCACTTCGAACACCGAGATCGCTGACATCCTCGGCTACGCGAGTCACTCAGCCGTCTCCAAGCGGCTGGCAAAGATCCGCGCAGAGGCCGAGCGCTTCTTCGACCAGAGTTGACCAAGCCGCACAGCATGACTGATCGCAATTCTGTCGGTGCCGCTTCGTACTCTCTACCGATTGGAATACGCAGTCATAGGGGGAATCCAAGATGCAACCTGATCACGTATGGGTCTGCTGCACGGATAGGTGACATCTGATCTGTGGCGCCGAGGGGTGCCGCTGGAAGGATGTGCACCGTGCCCAAGCCCTATCCCCGAGAGTTCCGCGACGACGTCGTGAACGTTGCCCGCGATCGTGAGCCCGGAGTGACGATCAAGCAGATCGCTGCCGACTTCGGCATCGCCGAGTCGTGTCTGCGCAACTGGATGCACCAGGCTGACGTCGAGGACGGCAACCGGCCCGGAACGACCGAAGCCCAGAGCAGCGAGAACCGCGAGTTGAAGAAGCGGATCCGACTGCTGGAGCAGGAGAACGAGGTGCTGCGTCGTGCAGCGGCCTACCTGTCCCAGGCGAACCTGCCGGGAAAAGGCTCTACCCGCTCGTGAGCGAGCTCGCCGCTGACGGGATCCCCGTCACGGTCACGTGCCGGGTGCTCAAGCTTGCTCGCCAGCCCTACTACCGCTGGCTCGCCCAACCGATCACCGATGCTGAGCTGGAGGAGGCCTATCGGGCCAACGCGCTGTTCGACGCCCATTGCGACGACCCGGAGTTCGGCTACCGGTTCCTGCTCGACGAGGCGGCCGATGCCGGCCAGCGCATGGCCGCGCGGACCGCGTGGCGGATCTGCTCGGACAACGGCTGGTGGAGCGCGTTCGGCAAGAAGCGTGGAAAGAACGGCAAGAAGCCCGGTCCACCGGTCCACGACGACCTGTGCGCCGTGGTCGATGACATGGGCCGGGTCCGGCACCAGTTCACCGCCCAGGCGCTGAACGAGCTGTGGCTGGCCGACATCACCGAGCACCAGACCGGCGAGGGCAAGCTCTACCTGTGCGCGATCAAGGACGCCTACTCCAACCGGATCGTGGGCTACTCGATCGACTCGCGGATGAAGTCCCGGCTGGCCGTCGCGGCGCTGAACAGCGCCGTCGCCAGACGCGGTGACGTCGCCGGCTGCGTGCTGCACACCGATCGAGGATCCCAGTTTCGCAGCCGGAAATTCGTCCGCGCGCTGAACCGTCACAGCATGGTCGGGTCCATGGGCCGAGTCGGCGCGGCCGGCGACAACGCAGCCATGGAGAGCTTCTTCTCCCTGCTTCAGAAGAACGTCCTGGACCGGCGCTCCTGGACCACCCGCGAGCAGCTCCGGCTCGCGGTCGTGACCTGGATCGAGAGGACCTACCACCGACGCCGACGACAAGATGCCCTCGGCCGGTTGACCCCCATTGAGTACGAGACCATCATGACCACACCTGCCGTTCAGGCAGCCTGACCCAACCTGTCACCCGTTCGTGCAGCAGACCCTATTGGTACGCCTGAAGTGCAACGTGAGGCGACAGGCACTCACCGTCTGCGTGCGAGTCAACCGTGGCGTGCCCGAGCCGCTTCGCTGCACGCCGTCCGGGGGCAGCGCTTCTGGTGGCACCGCTTCGGTCTGCGAAGCCTGTTCTGCACTTCTTCAGGGAGATCGACTTTCTCGTCGGGTCGACGAGCTCGTTCGCCGTGGTTGGTCCGACCACTTGAGGGCAGGCGCTGTAGTCGTTACTTGTTGACCAGCTGAGAATCCCGGACGTTCACACCTTCGCGTTCGCGTTGACCGTCAGTTCGGAGGGAGTCGCCGCGGGGCTCTCAAGCGGCGGGGTATCTGAGAGTCTGCCGTTGTGGACACCAAGACCGCTGACACGCTGGCCTGGCTGCTCGCGGCGGAGGAGCCGTCGGTGCGGTACCTGGCCCGTCGCGATCTGCTGGGAGATGACTCGCCGTCGGAGCGGGCAGCCATCACGGCGGGGCCGTGGGTGTCGGCGTTGCTCGCGGGGCAGCATGAGGACGGGGGGTTCGGGGACGACCCGTACCGCAAGTGGACCGGCGCCCATTGGCGGTTGGTCTCATTGGCCGAGCTCGCCGCGCCGGCCAACGACCCACGCGTCGCAGCCGCCACCGAGCATGTGCTGGCCTGGATCCTCGACGGTCTGAGGCGCCCCCCGCGGGTGGTCGACGGGCGGCCGCGTGCGCACGCCAGCATCCACGGCAACGCCCTCGGCGCGTGCACACGGCTCGGACTCGCCGGCGACGAACGCACTAGACGACTTGCCGAGGACATCATCTCCTGGCAGTGGCCAGACGGCGGCTGGAACTGCGACAACCAGGCCGAAGGCCACCGATCGTCGTTCCACGAGTCGGTGCGCACAGCCTGGGGCCTGCAGGAGTACGCCACGGCCACCGGTCACGCCGGCGCCCGCGAGGCCGCGGAGCGGGCCGTCGAGCTGTTCCTCCAGCATCGGGTGTTCCGTCGTGGCGGCACGGGCAAGCCGATCAATGCCCGTTGGCTGTCGATGCCCTACCCGTCGTACTGGCATTACGACGTGCTCTCCGCCCTGATCGTCATCGCGCGCGGGGGCCGGTGCACCGACCCGCGTGCCTCCGATGCCTTGGACCTGCTCGATGAGAAGCGCCGGCCGGACGGACGGTGGAACGCGCAGGCGCAATGGTGGCGCAAGCCAGGCAGTAAGAACACCCCGGAGGTAGTCGACTGGGGCCGCGCCGGCCAACCCAACCTGATGGTGACCCTGAATGCCTTGCGCGTCCTTGCCGCGGCCGGTCGGGAAGACCTCTGCCAGTGACGCAGACGCCCTCACTTCCTAAGGAACCTTCACGGAACTGCGTCACACCGCCGCCTCAGGGTTACCGAGTTTCACGCTCATGCCGCGATCCACGCCTCCTCAGAGGGAACGTCTGACGACCTCCGGCCCGGTCGCGGGCGCCGGTCGGTCCTGGCCGCTACTCGAGGGTGAGCTGGGCTCGGTGGAAGTCGTAGTGCTGTGTGCCGTAGCGGTAGACCTCCCCCAGGGTCATCGTGTCGCGGAAGAAGGGGTCCCAGCCGACCGGGAAGTGCATCCGCCGGGCAAGCGCTGCCTCGGACTCGGCATCAAGGCACCGGTGCAGCCGGTCGATCGTCCGGTCGATCTGCCTGGTGAGCCGTGGCCCGTGGAACACCAGCGCCCCACCGACAGAGCCGATGTAGTTGATGTGATGGAACGGCCGGGTACCCGCGTTCAGCGCCGCTGCGAAGGCCCGGCTGAACGGGTCCGGTAGCCGCCCGAAGAGGCGGACCAGTCGCAGCAGACGGCTCACGATGAGGTACCCGAACGCCATGTGCCACAGCATCTGCTGGTTGGTCCAGCGGGTGCCGTCGGTGCGCCGACGAAGATCAGCGGACGTGGCGCGGGCCACCAGCTGGTGCAGGTCTGTGCGGGCGCGTTCCAGCTCTACGTGGATGGATCTGCGGTCGGTCGGCCGGCCGTTCACGCTCATGGAGCCAGTATCTCCGAGGCACTGATCGGAAGCGGAGCATGACCTTCTACACCCCTTAGCGAGGCGGAGTCCAGCAAAAGGACGCCAGGACCAGACCGGACGCGCGTCGTACCTCTCTGCCTGCCGGCTGTCCCGAAGCACTCGCTTTGCTGCGTCAACCCCCGTACGCAGCGGGGCCGGCGGCGTACTGGCCGGGTGTCACCGCACGAGTCGGGCATCAGCTCGAGGCGAAAAGATCCCAAAGACGATTCCTGCCGCGGAGGCGCAGACCATGCGGTGAGTGACCGTCCGGTGACCTGGGCCAGTTTGGAGTTGCTCGTGGGGCGGGGGTTTCCCTTGGGGTGAAGGTCCCGATCCGGTGAACAACGGGGCGGTGGGGGTCGGCCGGTGGGTCACCAGCTGGGGTCGTCGCAGTCGGGGGTGGGGCGGGTCTCGACCTGGAGGGTGGCGTGGGCGACGCCGTGTCGGTCTCGCAGGACCGCGCGGGCGTGGTCGAGGACCGTCTGTTGCGCCGCGGGCTCGGCGGTGACCAGGTGCGCGGTCGCGACGTGCATCCCTGAGGTCAGGGTCCACAGGTGCAGGTCGTGGACGTCCTGCACGCCGTCGACCGCGACCAGGTCCGCGGTGACCTGGTCGGGCTCGACCCCGGCCGGTGCGTGCTGGCCGAGCACGGCGAGCACCTCGCGGCCCAAGATGACCGCCCGGAGCGCGATGTAGGCGCCGATGGCGAGTGCGATCACGGTGTCCCAGTAGCCCTGCCCGGTGCTCCACACCAGCCATCCGGCCACCAGGACCCCGACCGAGCCGGCGGTGTCGGCGACCACCTCGAGGTAGGCACCCTTGACGTTCAAGCTCTCCGCGGCGCCCCCGCGCAGCAGCGCCATCGCGGCGAGGTTCACGACGAGGCCGAGCGCGCCCACGACCAGCATCGGCCCGGTGTCGACCTCCACTTGTTCTCCGACGCGGCCGACCGCCTCGATGACCACGTAGACGGCGGCGGCCAGCATCAGCAGCACCGCCAGCCCGGAGGCGAACACCTCCGCCCGGTAGGAGCCGTAGGTGCGGCGCCCGGTCGTGTCCGGTCGGGTGGCCACCCGGGTCGCGACCAGCGCCGCGCCGAGCGCGACCACGTCGGCGGCCATGTGGCCCGCGTCGGAGAGCAGCGCCAGCGACCCGCTGAGCAGACCATAGGTCAGCTCGACACCGAAGAAGCCAGCGATGATCGTGAACGCGGCGGCGAGCCGCCACCGGTGCCGGCCACCGGCATGCCCGGTCTCCTGGCCGTGACTCGCGCCCATCAGGTGACCACCTCCGTCATCAGTTCGGTCGGTGTGCCTCGGCCGATGCCGGGCAGGAACCGTCCGGTCCCCGCGGTGTAGTCGGCGTACCTCGCGCCGTGGGTGGACAGCAGGTAGGGCTCCTCGACCACCCGGACCTGGAGCTGCAGGGCGACCAGCAACAGCACCACTCCTGACAGGGCGACGGCGTTGGGCACCATCAGCGCCAGACCCACACCCGTGATCGCCATGGCTGTGAAGATCGGGTTGCGCACCAGCGCGAACGCGCCGGTGATGACCAGATCGGTACGCTCCCCGGCCTCGACCCCGATCCGCCAGCTCCTTCCCATGTCCACCTGGGTGAGGTACGTCGCCGCGACGCCGGCGAGCGTGAGCACCACCCCGGTCACCTGCAGCGGGGGCGCGTCCAGCAGCGGCAGCGGCGCCAGGCCCGCGAGTGCGGTGACCGGCCCGAGGAAACCGGTCACCAGCGCCAGCACGAACAGCACACCGGCCCACCACTCCGGACTGCCCGGCCGTCCCGAGACGCCCCGGAAGCCGGTATCGCCGGTGCGCCGCCACTGGACCCAGCTGCGAAGCCCGAAACCCACCGCCAGGTACAGCGTGAACATCGCCAAGGCCGCGACCGTCACCCCACGCTCCTGATCGTCCGACACCCCAGCGGGTCGAGGTGCTCAGTCGTCGTCATCGTCGTCCTCGACGAGCTCGCCCTCCCAGGCCTCGCGGCCCTCGTTGACCGCGAACGCCGCGATCACGAACCCGGCCACCGGATCCAACCAGGCAGCCCCGGTGAGCGCGTAGAGTCCCAGGCCCAAGAGCGTGGAGATGCTCAGCAGGACGCAGATCTTGGTCTCCGCGGCATCGGCGAGGATCAACCTGTCCCCGCCCAGCTGCTCGGCAACCCGGCGCTTCGCCGCCGCCAGGACCGGCATCACGATCACCGAGGCCACCAGGAGCACCATGCCCACGGGCGACTGGTCAGGAATCTCGTCACCGGCCAGGGCACGGACGGCCTCGAAGACGATGTAGCCGGCAAGGATGAAGAACGTCACAGCGACCGCCCGCAGCGCGCGCCGTTCCTTGTCCAGGTCCGGCTCGCCGTGCCGGAGCCGGCCGGCCAGCCTCAGCCCGACCAGGACCGCGGCCATGGACTCGATGCCGGAGTCGAGGCCGAAGCCGACCAGCGACACCAGGCCGGCCATCAGCCCGGCGGTGACCGCGATGACACCCTCAGCGACGTTGTAGACGACCGTGAACTGGGCAAGACGCAGACCCCGGCGGGTCAGGCGCTCGGTCTCGGCCTCGCTCACCGCCGTCGACCTCGCCGCGTTCGGCGTCGACGGCGCCATCAGACCTCCCCCGCCTGGGTGCCGTACCTCGGGCAAAGGGTGACCGCGTCACCGGTCAACGTCAGCAGCCTCTCCGCGGCGGCCAGCAGCTCCACGGTCGCCTCCGGATGGGCGAGCGAGTACATCGACGCGCGTCCCTGCGGACGCACCTGCGCGATCCCGCAGTCGACCAGGCACGCCAGGTGCTTCGACACCGTGCTCTGCGCCAGGCCCAGGTGCCGGGTCAGGTCCACCACCCGATGCTCGCCGAGGAGCAGGTGGCTGACGATCGCCAGACGGGAGCCGTCGCTGAACCCGTGGAACAAGCAGGAAGCCGCCTTCAGCGCTGCTGCATCCGCGCCAACCGAAAGCGCATCGCCTTGTGCCTGTGTTATCGCCATACGACGATGGTTGCAGCGGCTTCGCCGAATGTCAACGACGACCACGTCGCCCTATGCCCGCCCTTTCTGCTGGGCACGGCTCCCACCGCCTTCACAACAAGCGGAGGCGCTGCGACAAAGACGCCCCAGGCCGCGAGAGGGGCGCACAGGATCGGTGGAGCGTCCCCGAGCCATCACGAGGCGGGGTTGTCTAGTGGTGGCCCCCGGTGTGGCCTCCGCCGCTGTGGTGGTCGGAGTCGCTGTGGTGTTGGGTGTCGTGCCCGGCGCCGCCGTACATGTGGTCGGCTCCGAGGCCGCCGTCGAGGTGATCGGCACCGTGGTTGCCGTAGAGCCGGTCGTCGTGGCGACCGCCGGCGAGGTAGTCGTCACCGACGCGGCCGTGCATCACGTCGGCACCGCCACCGCCGTAGAGACGGTCGTGGTGACGACCGCCCTCGACGCGGTCGCTACCCGGCCCACCGTGGATCGTGTCGCGTCCCCCACCACCGCAGACGACGTCCCGGCGGCCTGCGCCGTAGATGGTGTCCGCACCGCCGCGGGCGACGATGACGTCCACACCGGATGTGCCGCGAATGACATCTGCTCCAGCCGTGCCGACGATCGTGGCCGACCGGCCAAGGCATGTCGGGCCGGCCGCGGTGGCCGGGGCAGCCTGAGCGGCGAGCGTCAAAGCGGCAGCAGCTAGAAGCGCACCGAGAGGGTGAACACGCATGGGGACCTTCGCGAGAACTGGCCGACCAATCGATCGCAGCCTGACCGGCGGACCAAGAACCGTCTCTTCGACACTCGTCTCGTCCTACCGAACCAGCCAAGGGCCGCATGGCCCACACCCACGGGTCGTTCGGTCACATGGCCCTGCCCTCCCCCGCTGCGATGACGACGCAAGGCCGCGTTATCCAGTTCACCGATCTGGCAGCCGAGATAGCTGCCCGGTCCTGCCCCATAGCGAGCGACGGCAGCGCAGCTGTCGGGTCCGAGTACCGGCGGTTCTAGGTGCGCTTCGACGGGCTCGTGAGGATGTGGCAGATCTCGTCGTCTGCGCAGTCGGCGGGATCGAGCAGGCGGCTGTGTTCGAGGAGTGCTTCGAGCTCGCCTTGCAGGGCGGCAAGGTGCCTGATCCGTGCCCGGACGTCACTGAGCTTGGAGTCGATGAGCGTGACCACGTGCGCGCAGGGCACGGTCCCGTCGTCGCGTAGCTCGATGATGCTGCGGATCTCCGAGAGGGTGAGCCCGGCGGCCTGGGCCAGGTTGATGAACCGTAACCGGGCGATCGTGGACTCGTCGTAGACGCGGTAGCCGTTGGCGCCCCGTTCGGCCTCGGGCAGGAGACCTTTGCGCTCATAGAACCGGACGGCCTGGCTGGTCACTCCGGCAGCGTCGGCAAGCTCACCGATCAACAATTCGTCCACCCTTCACCCTTGACCTTCTACCACGGTACAAGGTTTAGCGTCGCGGGCATGGACGTCTCCTTGTTGTACTTCGATGACTGCCCGAACTGGAAGGTCACCGACCAACGGCTGGCCGCGATCGCTGCCGAGCGCCCCGATGTCGTCGTGACGCGGCACCGCGTCGAGACCATGGAGGAGGCCGAGCGGCTGGGGTTCCACGGCTCGCCGAGCATCCTGGTCGACGGCGTCGATGTCTTCGCCGAGCCAGGCGCCGGCGTGGGATTGTCGTGTCGGGTCTACCGCACACCCGACGGCCTGGCGGGGGCGCCCACGATAGAGCAGCTCCGCGACGCGCTCGCCGCGACGACAGAGGGGGCGTGATGACGAAAAGCTACGACCTGATCGTGATCGGCGCCGGCATGGCCGGTGTCTCGGCGGCGAACAAGTGCGCCTCGAAGGGGTGGAGGGTCGCGATCGTCGACGCGCTGCCCTACGGGGGCACCTGCGCCCTGCGCGGATGCGACCCGAAGAAGATCCTGCGCCGCGGCGCCGAGATCATCGACAGCGCCCGGCTGATGCGGGGCAAGGGCATCGACGATGCCGACCTGTCGATCAACTGGGCCGACCTGATCAAGCACAAGCACGGCTTCACCGACCCGATCCCGAGCAACACCGAGGACGGCCTGGCGGACAACGACGTCGACACGCTCCACGGGCAGGCGCGGTTCACCGGCTCGAACACCATCGCGATCGCGGGCACCTCCTACGAGGCGGCACACGTCCTGATCGCCGCCGGCGCCCGCCCCCGGCCGCTGGACTTTCCCGGCCACGAGCACCTGGTCGACAGCACCGGCTTCATGGACCTACCCGAGCTGCCGGAGCGGATCCTGTTCGTCGGGGGTGGCTTCATCTCCTTCGAGTTCGCCCACATCGCGGCGCGCGCGGGCAGCACCCCGGTCATCCTCGACCGCGGGCCACGGCCACTCAAGGCGTTCGACCCCGACCTCGTCGAGCTCCTCATCAGCCGCGGCGCCGACACCGGAATCGACCTGTGGCGCGACACCACGATCACCGCGATCGAGAAGTCCGAGACCCGCTACCTGGTCAGCGTGGACCGATCCGGCGAACCCGAGACCGTGGAGTTCGACCTCGTCGTGCACGGCGCGGGCCGCATACCCGACCTGGCCGGCCTCGACCTCGACGCCGCCGGAATCGAGTGGGACGAGCACGGAGTGCAGGTAGCCGCTCACCTGCAGAGCACCAGCAACCCGGCGGTCTACGCCGCCGGCGACGCAGCCAACAGCCCCGGAATGCCGCTGACCCCGGTCGCGGTGTTCGAGGGCAAGGTCGCCGCGTCCAACATGCTCAAAGACACCACGACCGTCCCCGACTACGCCGGCGTCCCCACAGCGGTGTTCACGGTCCCCGAACTCGCCCGAGTGGGCCTCCTCGAACAGGAAGCCCGGGACCAGGGCCTGGACGTCGACGTCCGCTACCGCGACACCAGCGACTGGTACTCCAACTACCGGATCGGTGAGACCACCGCGGCCACCAAGATCCTCATCGACCGGTCCACCGACCGGATCGTCGGGGCACACCTACTCGGCCCCGAGTACGGCGAGCTCATCAACTTCCTCGGCCTCGCCATGAAGCTCGAACTGACCACCCGACAGCTCAAGTCCATGACCGCTGCCTACCCCACCATCGGGTCAGACCTCGGCTCAATGCTCTAGCGCGGAAAGCACCGAGCCCCGCATCCTGGCCAGATCTGCTCTGGATGTCATGCTCAGCGGATCGCTGGGACGCGTACCTACCCCTCGGCGTCGACGCTACCGACAGGGCAGATGGATATTCGCTAGGCATGAGCGTCACTAGCGCCCATCTGCGCCAATTTGGCCTCCACGACCTTCAGGCGGCGCAGTACCAAAACGTTACTGACCACGACGGCCGCCATCAGCGACATGGGCAGGAGCGGCATGAGCGGGAAGGCCGGCGGTTTCATGCCTGGATAGTAGAGGGTCGCTTTCGAGCGGCTCCACCAACGAGGCGGGTACCGGCATGGCTGCTTCGGTTCGTACCATTGGTTGCGATGTCTCTTGCCCATCTCGACTGGTCCACGTCCGTGAGGTCACGGATCGTGTGGTCGTTCCTGCTCTGCGCGGTCACGTTGGGCATCGTGGGCATGCATGGACTCATGCAAGGTGGTGACGCGTCCCAACCCATGGGGCACCACGTCGTTCAGGCCGTCGACATGGCCCCGGCCTCAGCGACGCCCGACTCCCCCGTCGCCGTCTCGGACGACTCCCCACCTGGCGAGAATGCAGGCCTGTTGACGCTGTGCCTGATGGTGCTCGTCCCCGTCATAGCGGTCGGACTGTGGCTGCTGGTGAGGTCACGGGTCGGCGGTTGGCGCCTGCGACGCGAGCCTGCCCTGGCGGTGCGGGTGATGGAGCTCGTCGTACCCCCGCAACCGCTGTGGCGGCAGTTGAGCGTTCTCCGGATCTGATCAGGCATCGGCGCATCCCCGCTGCGTCCTCTCATCGATGCCCACTTTCTTGATCACCTGGAGACTCCCCCATGCGCAGATCGCGCAACTCGTCGATCCTTCGTTCCCGCATCGCCCTGACCGCCAGCGTCTCTGCCGCGGGCCTGGTCCTCGCCGGCTGCGCCGGCTCCGACGGCGCCACCGACGGCACGTCGTCGTCCGACGCCGGCACGGACGCCTTCGGTCACATCCACTCCCTGGACGTGAACCCGGCCGACGACCGGCTGTATGTCGCCACCCACACCGGTGTGTTCGTCCACGCCGAGGACGGGTTCGAGCGGGTCGGTGATGGCACGCAGGACACGATGTCGTTCACCATCGCCGGACCCGACCGCTTCTTGATGAGCGGCCACCCCGCACCGGACTCTTCCGGGCCTCCCCACCTGGGCTTGGCGGAGTCGACAGACGGAGGGCGGACCTGGCAGACCCTCTCGCTGGAGGGCGAGGCCGACTTCCATGCGCTCGAGGTCGCCGGGGACCGGGTGTACGGGGTGGATTCCCAGACCGGTCTTCTCAAGGCCACTACCGACGGGAAGCAGTGGCGCGACCTCGGACAGCTGCCCGCCTTCGATGTGGCCGCCGACCCTGACGGCACGGAGCGACTGCTGCTCACCGACGGCCGCGGCTCCCTGGTGCAGCTAGAAGGAGCCGGCCAGCCGCAGCTGGTCGAGTCGGCTCCCCGCCTGGTGCTGCTGGACTGGGTCAGCAGCGACCTCCTAGTCGGGGTCGGGCCGGAGGGAGCGGTCCACACGAGCGGTGACGGTGGCGAGTCCTGGCAAGAGAGCGGGTCCCTGCCCGAGCCGCCGCACGCGTTCACCGCGACCGAGGACCGCTGGTACGCCGCCACCGAGTCCGGGATCCTCACATCCACCGACGAGGGGAACACCTGGACCGAGGTGAGCGCAGAGTGAACGGGATGCCTTCTCGGCGCACTGTGTTGTCGGCCCTGGCAGTAGCCGCGGTACCCGGCCTCGCCGCGTGCGGGAAGAGCTCCGCCGACCAGGGTCGGAGCTTCGCCAGCGGCGACGGGATCATCGAGCAGGTCCCGGTTGCCGAGCGGGGCGTGTTGCCGCCGATCACTGGCGCACTTCTGCAAGGCAGAAACTACGACGGCCGCGAGATGCTCGGCATGGTCGTGGTCTACAACGTGTGGGGCTCCTGGTGCGCACCGTGCCGTGAGGAGGCGCCGGCGCTGCGGAAGGTCGCCGACGAGACCCGGCCCGACGGCGTCCGGTTCGTCGGTATCAATGTCCGCGACAACGACGCCTCGGCACTGGCGTTCGAGCGACGCTACGACATCACCTACCCCAGCATCCGTACCGCCGACTCCCAGGAAGCGCTGCTCGCCTTCGGGTCCAAGCTTCCCCCGAGCGCAGTGCCCAGCACGATGATCGTCGACCGGGAAGGCCGGCTCGCGGCCCGGGTGATCGGCAAGACCAGCTACGGCACCCTCTCGGCGCTCGTCGAGGACGTGCTCGCCGAAGACGGGGGCCGAGGATGACGACAGCTGCCGCCGTCACGCAGGGCGTGGGCGACATCGTCCTGTCCGGCCCGCTGGTCGTCGCGCTGCTGATCGCGGTCGCCGCCGGTGCGGTCTCCTTCTTCTCCCCATGTTGTCTTCCCCTGGTCCCCGGCTACCTGTCCTACGTCGCCGGGATCGCCGGATCGGAGACCACGCAGCGGCCGTCCGATGCCTGCCACGCCCCCGAGCCCGGCGACGCCGGGGGTGGCGACCCCGGTGGCAGCGCGGCGGTGAAGGCTCCCCCACGGCGACGCTCGGCACAGCGCTCTCGCACTCTGCTTGGTTCGGTGCTGTTCGTGGCCGGCTTCTCGGCGGTGTTCACCAGCTACGGCGCCTTGTTCGGGAGCTTCGGTTCGCTGCTGATGATCCACCAGGACACGCTGGTGCGCGTCCTCGGTGTGTTCACGATCCTGCTGGGCTTGATGTTCACCGGCCTGCTCTGGCGGATCCCGCTGGCCGGGCGGACGTTCCGGCTCACCTACCGTCCCCGCGCCGGCCTCGCCGGCGCACCGCTGGTCGGCGTGCTCTTCGGGCTGGGCTGGACTCCCTGCATCGGTCCGACCCTGGCGGCGGTGCTCACGCTGTCGACGACCTCCGGCGACGCCGGCCGGGGTGCGCTGCTCACCTTCGCCTACAGCGCCGGGCTCGGCATCCCGTTCATCCTGGCCGCCTTGTCGGTCACCAAGGCGATGTCGACCTTCTCCTGGGCCCGTCGGCACGCCCGGGCGGTGATGTGGACCGGCGGCGCGATGCTGATCCTGCTCGGAGTACTCCAGGTGTCCGGCCTGTGGATGCAGCTGATCAGCCGCCTCCAGGGCGTCATCGCGAACTGGCAGGTCCCCCTGTGACCGCCGACCGCTGCTCCGCTCAGCGCCGACGGCCGCGGGTTGTGCTCCACCACCCCAGCGCCAGGAGGAGCAGTACGACGACCAGCGCGATCGCCCAGCTCGTGGCCGAGCCCAGACCGGACCCTGCGCCCTCGACTCCCCCGGGTCCGGTGATCGCGTACAGCCTCTCGAAGTCGGGAATCACGATGTTCCTTCCCAGTCGGGTTTCAACGCCACATGTCCTGGTTACCCCTAGGGGTATGTCCGAAACGGCAGACGAGAGAACCAGACGGACACGCCCTGGAGGTCCGCAGGCATGACCATCGTCCTGTACGCAGCCCTCCTGGTCGTGGGGGTGACGCTCCTCGCCATCACCGCGGTCCGTGCCCTGGTCGGCGGCATCGCCAGCTCCCCCCGCACCGCCACCTCTGCTCGCCCGACCGCGACCAGATCAGCCCAGCAGATCCTCGAAGAGCGATACGCAGCGGGTGAGCTGAGCACCGAGGAGTACCAGCACCGCCTGCGCGTTCTCCAGGGAGGAGACCGATGAAGCCGATCAGCCGACGGGCCGTGCTCACCATGGGAGGGCTGGGCCTAGCAAGCACCGCCGTCGGCGGAACCGGCCTGTGGCGCGAGCTCAACCCATCTCTGCTGGATCCCGCCGCCGGTGAGTCGTTCACCGAGCCGGAGGTCCTGCGCAGCCAGGGCGGCCGCCTTCAGGCCCGGCTCGAGGCCGCAGTCGGAACCCACGACGTCGCCGGGCGGAAGGCACAGACGATGGGATACAACGGCGGCGTTCCCGGACCCACCCTCCGGCTGCGACCCGGTGACACCGTGCGCCTGGACCTGGTCAACCGGCTAGAGGAGGTCACCAACCTCCACGTCCACGGTCTGCACGTCTCACCCGAGGGCAACGGGGACAACATCTTTCTCGCCGTCGAACCGGGCCAGACGCAGCGCTATGAGTACCGGTTGCCCGACGACCATCCGCCCGGGGTGTACTGGTACCACCCGCACCACCACGGCAACGTCGCCGACCTGATCTTCGGTGGCCTCTACGGTGCGATCATCGTCGAGGACCCCGCCGAGGAGGTCCAGGTCGACCGGGAGCGGGTGATGGTGATCTCCGATCTCACGGTGGACCCCGGCGGCTCCCTGATCACCCCGGCCACCATGGAGCAGATGATGGGCCGTGAGGGCGAGCTGCTACTGCTCAACGGCCAGCAGGCCCCGCGCCTGAAGGGACGCTCCGGCGAACGCGAACGGTGGCGCATCGTCAACGCGTGCACCTCCCGCTACCTCGCCCTGG
This sequence comes from Nocardioides pakistanensis, assembly GCF_054781215.1. Taxonomy (NCBI): domain Bacteria; kingdom Bacillati; phylum Actinomycetota; class Actinomycetes; order Propionibacteriales; family Nocardioidaceae; genus Nocardioides; species Nocardioides pakistanensis. The sequence goes on from NZ_BAAGUV010000011.1 coordinate 31,049, forward strand.
ACCTGCCCGGCCAGGACGCGCGAGTCGTGGGCCGTGACGTGGGGCGGCTGGCCCACGACGCCGCACTCGGAGACGTCGTACTCGCTCCCGGCAACCGGCTGGACCTCGTGGTCGATCTGCGCGAAGGCAGCAGCGAGCTCGTCGTGCAGCCGGTGGACCGCGGAGGCATGATGGGCGGGATGATGGGTGGCGGCGGCCCGAGCTTCGGCGACGACGGACCGGTCACGCTGGCGCGTGTCGAGGTCGGCTCGGGTGATGCTCGCGACCGCGGCGGAATCCCCGCTGCGCCGCGTCTGCGGGACCTGCGTGAGCCCAAGGTCGACCAGCGCCGCTCGATCACCTTCCAGATGGGCATGGGCGCGATGATGGGCGGCGGGGCCGGCATGATGAGCTTCACCTTCGACGGCCAGGAGTTCGACGCCGACCGCATCGACCAGCAGGTCCGCCTCGGCACGGTCGAGGAGTGGACGATCGGCAACGACAGCCCGCTGGACCACCCGTTCCACCTGCACGTGTGGCCGATGCAGCTGGTCGAGGTCGACGGCCAGGAGGTGTCTGGACCGTTGTGGCTCGACGTGGTCAACGTCCCGGCCCGCAGTCGGGTCAAGGTCCGCGTGGCGTTCGAGGACTTCGGCGGCAAGACCGTCTACCACTGCCACATCCTCGACCACGAGGACCGCGGCATGATGGGTACCGTGCTGGCCCGGTGACCCGACCCGGCAATGAAAATTCAAAGGCCCGAAAGAGGTGAGCTCCATGATGGGCAACGGATGGGGCATGGGCTGGATGTGGTTCATCTGGCCACTGATCATCCTCGCCATCATCCTGCTGGTCGTGCTCCTCCTCCGCGGCACCACGACCCGGACGCCTGGCCACGGCGGCGAGGCCGCTCCCCCACTCGACGGTGAGACCGGGCGGAGCGGGGCGCAGGAGATTCTCGACGAGAGATACGCTCGCGGGGAACTCACCGAGGAGGAGTACCAAGAGCGACTGCGGAACCTCAGGGGCGAGTCCGGCGGATGACCGCCGGGCCGCTTTTGCACCGCACTGCAGGCTCACGCGGACTTCTGCGCGAGTTTACGACCAGTAAGCGTCCACGCAGTCAGATTGGCCGGCCGCGCGGATATGGATCGTTCACCCAGAGCGGAATTGTGGTTATCGCCGCCAGAGGGTTCCGATAGTGCGACGACTGATCGGCGCAATCGCAACGTGGTACCTCACTGCCGAGGCTGCAGTTCTCCCTCGATCCATGACGACGGTGGCTGTCCGGCCGCCTGCCGCTCGACCTCTCGGCATATCCATTCCCTCAAGCGACGCATATCAGTGTCCGTGGACGGCGCGAGGAGCTGGTCAGTGTCGGCAAGTGTGATGGCGACGTCGAGCGTCCGGTCGAGGGTGGCGAAATGAGGCACGGACTCCCTCGGTACCGTCAGCTCAACGCGTGCAGTCCGTACGTCACCGCCCCGCTCAGACTCTGTGCGAAGAGCTGGAGCCGCCCGAAACGCCTCGGCCAGAAGCGCGACCGCATCGCTGCACTGAGAGTGCCGGCGCAGCTGTGCTTCAGGATCGGCGTCGTCGAGAGTCGCCAGCAGGTACTCGCGGAGGAGGGCCTCCGCGTGCTGCTGCCAACGGGCGTAGAGCGGCAACGGGACGTTGACCAGCTCGACTGTGACCGTGTCCGGTGGTGCGGTAGTCCTTTCGTGCATGGTCGCAACCGCTGAAGGCATCGGCTGCGGCCCGGACTGCAGTCGGAACCACACGCGCTTTCCAGAGTCTCCGAGTTCGACCCCCCAATCGCCCGACAACGCGTCAAGCAGTCGGACCCCACGTCCGGTCGCGGCCACAGCGTCGTACTCACGGCGAACCGGGCTATGGGGGCTGCCGTCCACGACGGAGACTTTAATCCGGTCCGGTGCCGCGACCAGTACCTCTACCTCAATCGTTGTTCCGGCGTGTATGACTGCGTTGCTCACCAGCTCGCTCACCAATAACTCGGCGGTCTCAACCAAGTCCCCCGGCGTAGTCTCGCCAGCTGCAGCCCGAACCAGGTGACGTGCGCGGCGGACGCTGGCGGCTCGGGCAGGGAGCCGCTCATGCCAGCGCGCCTGCGCCTCCGGCATCTGAAGCTCCTTTACCTTCGGCTCCCTTAGAACAGGCAGCTCCCTGCGCTGATCGGGCGAATACACGTGCCAGCGTACGAAACGATGGCGAGGCTCTGGGATGATTCGTGACGTCATAGGCACAATTGAGGCCACGAACGACTGTCCGGAGCGCCTTTAGCGGCCTAGTCCAGAGATCTACCAGCCGATTGCGCGCGCAGCCGCCGGCACCGCGAGACTGGTGCCCGGTGCCGGCTGGGAGTCGCACAGCTCCGCCGACAATGGCAGCGTCCGGCGCCCTGGGAGCATGCCTGCGTTGACCATGGAGGAAGCGTGAAGGAGCACTTCGAGATCAGTGCCATCACCGCGGCCACGGTGGTGGTGACGACCGTGGGCATCTACGTGGCGTTTATCGTGCTGGTCCGGGTCATGGGATCGCGTGTGCTGACGGGCACCCAGGGTGGCAGCATTCACCCCTAGCCCGGGGGTTGCCGAGCCTAGGGAAGCGCGGATGAACAGGGGGCACAGCTCTTCCGCATATGCCTCGGGCGCGTGTCGGCATCGCTCAGCCTGTGATCAGCCGGCGGGCGCACCACCTCAGGTCCCTCGACGGCTGCGAGGTTCACGGTGTGCAGTTGAGCCACCAGATCTCCTCGGCATCGATGCGCACGTCCCCCAGATTGCCGCGTGGATCACGGCGACCGGCATCACGAAGGGGTCTCCGACGATTGTCCCGATCTCGTAGCGGAGGCTGCTTCGGGGATACGGGGCTCCACGCAGCCTGGATAGGAGTGCGCTCCACGGGATCCCGATGGCGTTGCCCCACATCATCATCCGGACCGCGCCCAGGATTCCGAGCGCACGGTCCTGGCCGTAGTCCTCGACGAGCGTCGTCCACGCGAGCGGGTCGGGATGTCCTTCGGTGTCGGCGTAGTGCTGGGCGAACGCGATGGCGGGAAGCTCGTCGTCCGGCACTGCGGCGCCCGCCCCGCCCAGCAGCTTCCGGATCTCGTCCCGGGTCAGCCCTGCCTCGAGCGCGAAGCGGGTGTGCCCGTAGGCGCACAGGGCACACCCGTTCACCTCGGTCACGGCGAGCATGATGCGCTCGGTGAACTGCTCGTCGCGGGCCCGCAACCGGGCGAAGTGCCGGGTCGTTCGTGTCGCGTCGTGGGTGATCCAGTACGTCTGGCGCACCGTGTAGTGCTTCTTCGCCACCATCGCCAGGGGCCGCGGCAGCTCGCCGTCGTGCACGGACATCAGGTCACGTGGTCTCATGCGGACCTCCGCCGTGCGAACCACCAACCGAGCACCATGCCGAGGCCGGTCAGCAGGGGGACGAGGTTCCACAGCAGGCCCTGCATCTCCCGTGCCAACCCCGTGCTCCTCTCGAGCACGGGGTTCAGGCTCAGGTAGACGCCGGTCGCGACCGCCAGGCCGACTGCGCCCCCGATGACGATGAACAGCCAGGTCCGCATCGGGATCTAGTCGATGCGAGCGTGGACGACCGCGGTGGGGCAGCCGGCCATGTGGAGCAGCTTGTGGGTCGTCGACCCGACGGCGAGGCCGTGGAAGCCGCCGCGGCCACGGGAGCCGACGACGAGCAGGTCCGCCCGGTGTGATGCGGTGGCGAGTGCGTGCAAGGGGCCGACCCGGTGGACGTCGAGCTCGACCTCGACGTCGGGGTACTGCTCCCGCAGCGGCGCGATCTGGTTCTCCACCTCCTGGCGACGCTTGGTCACCTCCTCGTTGTCCTCGGGCAACGGACGAAGCAGGTGCGCGGGCCACCCCTGCGGCAGACCCAAGGCGCTGATGACCTGCAGACGCGACTTGCCGAGGGCGGCGGCACCGAACGCGAACGCGAGGGCCTCGCCGGAGTCCGGAGACCCGTCGGTCCCGGCGACCACGAGGTGGTGTCCGGTGGTGACGTGGTTGACCACCACGACCGGGCAGGCGGCGTGACCGACCAGCTGCAGGGCGGTCGAGCCCAGGAGGAAGTTGCCGATGTCCTCGCCCTTGGCGCCGATGACCACCGCGTGCGCGTTCTCGGACTCGGCCAGCAGCACGTTCGCCGGGGTACCCATCACCATCTCGGTGACGATGTCCATGTCGGGGTAGGCCTCGCGGACCAGGGAGGTGGCCTCCTCGATGTACTCGCGGCCGTACTTCTGCGCCTCCTCGAACCGACCCGGCGGATACAGTGGGAAGTCGGCCTCCAGGCGTGGGAGCGCATGGACCAGGCGAAGCGGGACCTCGTGCAAGGACGCACGGTGCGCCGCCCACATGAGCGCCTTCAGGCTGCGGCCGGTGCCATCGACGCCGACGACGACAGGATTGGTCATCTGGTCCTCCTCAGGACTCGGTCTCTCCGGGCTCACGCAGGGCCGTGAGCTCTTGCCTCACCCGGTCGATCTCCTCCTGCAGGTCCTGCAGGTAGTCCTCGAGCTCCTCGGGGTCACGAGCGCGCCGGCGGCGGCGACGTCGGACCGGCCGGTCCTCGAGCTCCTCGGGCGGGTAGTACCCCGGCGGTGGGTACTGCGGCGGCGGGTACTGCGGCGGGTACTGCGGTGGATAGGGGTAACCGTGGTAGTGCCACGGTCCGTGACCACACCAACAACTCATGGCTTCGACCTCCTCAGGTCTCCTCCTCCAGTACAGTCCGAGCAGGGGCGCAGCTGAAGGCCGAACGGCCCACGAACAGGGGCGGGTGACCTGATGGACCGCATCATCGAGGAGCGTCGGATCGACACGCACCACGTCGCGATCATCGAGGAGCTGATGGACGAGGGAACCGGCTATGTCCTCTCCGTCGACGGGTTCCTCGCCGCGGAGAACGAGCCCCTCGATCACATGCCCAGCGACGCGGAGATCCGCGCCATCCTGCGAGCCCATGGGTTCCGCTGAGCGGCACGCCCTCACGTGACGAGGGCGACTCCGAGCAGCATGGCCAGGCCGGCACCGAACGTCGCCGTGTGCACAAGCTTCTCCCGCGGCACCGGCGAGGTGGTGATCTCGGGCAGCAGGTCCGCCACCGCGATGTAGATGAAGTTCCCGGCAGCGAACGGCACCAGCACCGCGACGTCGACCCTGCCGGCCAGCCCGTAGGCGATCAGTCCACCGAGCGGGAAGGTCAGCGCGGAGGCCAGGTTGTACATCAGCGCATGCCGCGAGCTCCAGCCGCTATGGACAAGGATCCCGAAGTCGCCCAGCTCCTGCGGCACCTCGTGCGCGGCCGCCACGAGCCAGGTCACGATCCCCAGCTGTACGTCGACCACGAACGCGCTTCCCACGGCCAGGCCGCCGATCAGGTTGTGCAGCCCGTCGGCCACCAGGATCAGGTAGCCCAGCGGGCCGTGCTCGCTCACCGGCCGGTGGCAGTGATGCCAGTGCAGGAACTGCTCGAGCACGTGGAACGAGAACAGTCCCGCCACAGCCCACACGAAGACCGACAGCCCGTCGTCGAGCACGGCCAACGACTGGGGCAGCATGTGGAACATCGCACCGCCGAGCAGCGCTCCCGCCGCGAGCGCGACCAGCGGCATCACCAGACGACGGAAGAGGCTCTCCGGCATCAGGACCGACACGCTGCCGACAAGAGCCAACGCGCTCATCGCCAGTCCCGAGACCACGATCCACGCCAGAACCGACACCTTCAGACCGTATCGAAGACAATGTGCCAGGTGACGCATTTCCCACGTCGGTCAACACCCGCCGCGTCGTGCCTGACCATGAATCACCGGGGCATCCGCCGACTCAGGTCCTCGTGGACGCCGGTCGGTGATGTGCAGAGCGCACCGAAGCGCCGATGAAACCGGCCTTGGTGAGGACACCCGATCGAGGCCCCGATGCCTTAAGACTCGTAGGCGGGCGAATGGGATCGGCGCGGATGCCGCGTGAGGAGCGAAGAGTGCGCCGACGCCGATCAGGCACGGGCGTCTGTCGCAGGTAGGAAAGCCCCCTCCGCTATCGATGCCCGGCCCTGGCCGTCCGTTGGGTCTTCGGTAGAACACGGGCTTGTCAGAGGCCTGGCCAGCGGAGACAAATGTCCGTACATTAGGCGCGTGGTGTCGAGGACGGAGGATGAGATGAGCCAGTCGTTGGCGGCTGCGCTTGATCGGGCCTCGAAGGTGCCGCTGTGGCGTCAGTTGTACGACGACGTTCGCCGCAGGATCGAGTCCGGTGAGCTGCTCGATGACATGCCCGGTGAGGTCGGTCTCGCCGAGGGGTATGGGGTGAGCCGCCACACCGCCCGCGAGGCACTGCGTCGCCTTCGTAGTGAGGGGCTCATCGTGGCTGGGCGCGGCCAGCGGCCTCGGGTGGTCAACCCGAAGCAGATCAAGCAACCGCTGTCTAGTCTGTACAGTCTGTTCGCTTCGGTCGAGGCCGCCGGGCTCGAACAGCGAAGCCTGGTGCTACGCAGCGATGTTCATGCCGACGCCGTCATCTCAGATTTTCTCGGCCTCGACGACAGCAGTCCGCTGTTCTTTCTCGAGCGACTCCGATTAGCAGACGGTGAGCCGTTGGCGCTGGATCGTGTGTGGCTGCCGCTGAGGGTCGCTTCTCCCCTGCTGGGCGTGGACTTCGGTCGTACTAGCTTGTACCGAGAGCTGTCGGATCGGTGCGGTGCCAAGATCACCGGAGCCTCGGAGAAGATCCGGGCCGTGGTTCCCACAGCGGGGCAACGTCGTCTGCTGCAGATGCCCGACGAGGCGGCCTGTCTTGCGATCAACAGGTTGGGCACCTGGGACGGCCACCCCGTGGAGTGGCGGACCACCCTGATCCGCGGAGACCGTTTCGTGCTCAGCAGCGAGCTGAGTTCTTCCACCAGTCGCAAGTTCGTGTGGACCGCCCACGGCCACGCCTGACCATACTCGGGAGCAACCATGACCACGATGCGGCAGGCGCTGCCGACCTCAGCGAGCCAAACGGCGACCCGGCCCCCGCTCGGTCGCCAGCTGGTGCGCCTGATGACCACGACCGATCACAAGCTGATCGGCAAGATGTATCTGACCACGTCGTTCGTCCAGTTCCTGCTCGCTGGGCTCATGGCCCTGGTGATTCGCTCGGAGCTGGCCTTCCCGGGACAGCAGGTGGTGAACGACGAGACCTACAACCAGCTGTTCACGATCCACGGCACCATCATGTTGCTGCTGTTCGCGACGCCGCTGTTCTTCGGGTTCGCCAATGTGATCATGCCGCTCCAGATCGGCGCGCCGGACGTGGCGTTCCCACGGCTGAACATGTTCAGCTACTGGCTCTACCTGTTCGGGTCCCTCATCGTGCTCTCGGGCTTCCTGACCCCCGACGGGGCCGCGTCATTCGGCTGGTTTGCCTACGCTCCGCTGTCGAACGAAGTCCATTCCCCGGGCGTGGGTGGAGACCTGTGGGTGATGGGGCTGATCCTCAGCGGGTTCGGCACGATCCTGGGTGCGGTCAACTTCATCACCACGATCATCAGCATGCGGGCGCCGGGCCTGACGATGTTCCGGATGTCGATCTTCACCTGGAACACGCTGGTGACCAGCCTGCTGGTCCTGATCGCCTTCCCTACCCTCGCCGGCGCGCTGTTCATGCTGGCAGCTGACCGTCTGTTGGGCACACATGTCTACGACCCGTCGGGTGGCGGCCCGATCCTGTGGCAGCACCTGTTCTGGTTCTTCGGCCATCCCGAGGTCTACATAATCGCGTTGCCGTTCTTCGGCATCGTCACCGAGATCATTCCGGTGTTCGCGCGCAAGCCGGTGTTCGGGTACATCGGCCTGGTGGCTGCGACGATCGCGATCATGGCGCTGTCGGTCGCAGTGTGGGCCCACCACATGTACGTCACCGGCGCGGTCGACCTGCCGTTCTTCGCCGCGATGTCGTTTGCGATCGCGGTGCCGACGGGAGTGAAGTTCTTCAACTGGATCGGCACGATGTGGGGCGGCTCGCTGTCCTTCGACACACCCATGCTGTGGGTGATGGGCTTCTTGACCACCTTCCTCTTCGGTGGCCTCACCGGCGTCATCCTGGCCTCCCCGCCGCTGGACTTCCAGGTGTCGGACTCCTACTTCGTGGTCGCCCACTTCCACTACACGGTCTTCGGGACCGTGGTGTTCGCGATGTTCGCCGGCTTCTACTTCTGGTGGCCGAAGTTCACCGGCCGGATGCTCAACGAGCAGCTCGGCAAGGTGCACTTCTGGCTGCTGTTCGTCGGCTTCCACACCACCTTCCTCGTACAGCACTGGCTCGGCGTGGAGGGCATGCCACGCCGCTACGCCGACTACCTCCCCGAGGACGGATTCACCTTGTTGAACCAGATCTCCACGGTGGGTTCCTTCCTGCTGGCGCTGTCGATGCTGCCGTTCTTCCTCAACGTCTTCCAGACCGCGCGGACGAAGCCGGTCGGCGTGGACGACCCTTGGGGCTGGGGCCGGTCCCTGGAGTGGGCCACGTCCTCCCCGCCACCGCGGCACAACTTCGTCGCGCTGCCCCGGATCCGCTCGGAGTCACCGGCCTTCGACCTGCACCACCCAGAGATCGCCCAGTTGGAGATGGCTGAGAATCCGGCGCTGGGTGACGAGGCGGCCTTCATCGACGCCCCCGACGTCTCCGGCCGCAACGCTCACCTCGCCGACGAGGCGGGATCCGGGCCAGACGACTCCGCATCCGACCACTGACCGACGGCGTTTCGCGGTAGCTCGCCTGACTCCGACGCGCGCAGATCGAGGTGGGAGAGGCCCATCCGCGTCGCCTGCGAGTCACCGCCGCGAAGGTGTAGTTGCGGGTTTGCCCGTCCCTGCGGCGGGTACGGCGCCGGCATGGACACTTCCCGCCCGGCGGCCCCCGCCCGCAGTGTCGCCAAGCCCCCTTCGAGGGTGTCAGGGCTGATGCTGGGGCTCGGGTTCGGGGGCTTCTTCGACGGGATCGTGCTGCACCAGATCCTGCAGTGGCATCACATGGTCAGCCACGTGGAGGACTACCCCACCACGACGGTGGCCGGGCTGGAGGTGAACACGACGGCCGATGGCTTCTTCCACGTCGTGACCTGGCTGTTCGTCTTCGCCGGCTCGATCGCTGCAGTCGTGGCTTGGCGCAAGGGGCGCCTGGCGCCGAACTGGAGCTTCCACTTCGGGCTTCTGCTCGTCGGCTGGGGCATCTTCAACCTCGTCGAGGGCGTGGTCGACCACCACCTGCTCGGTGTGCACCATGTCCGCGACGACCTCGGCGCTCCCCTGAGCTGGGACATCGCCTTCCTCGTCTTCGGGGCGCTGCTCGTGATCGGCGGCTGGCTGCTGCACCAGCGCGGCCTCCGCGCACTGACCGCTTCCGCCCAGCCCGCGCCCAACCAGCCGTCCGCTGGGGCCACCACGCGCTGACCCGGTCAGCGGTCACTCCACCCGGGCGGGTTCCTCACGCTGGAACGTGGCATAGAGCCACCACAGCGACGGCACCAGCAGGAAGGCGCCGACACCGAGGGCGATGAGGCTCGCGGCAAGCACGGCGTCGGTGGCGGCCGCCTCGGCCAGGTCCAGACCGGGCAGCATCTGCGGGTACTGGCCGACTCCCCAGCCCCACAGCAGGCCGGTGACCGCCAGGGAAGCGGTCACCCGGACTGCGACGTACCGCCTCCGGTACAGCAGCACCAGCGAGATGGTCCCCGCGGCCACCGAAACCGCCAGGAGCGGCAGTGCCCGCCCGGTCGTGAGTGCCTCGAACAAGCCGGGGGCGTCGACCCGCAGCACCGCTAGCCCAGCCGCGGAGAGGACGCCCAGGACGACCCCGGTGATGAGCGCTCGTCGGCGGAACACCTCGGCCAGAGCACGCTCACCGTGGCGTTCGGCGTCACGGGTAAGGAAGACCGCTGCCATGTAGGCGCAGATGGCCACGGTGAGCAGCCCGGTGATCACCGAGAGCGGGTTGACCCAGCTCGAGACCAGGTCCCCTGCCGCGATGCCTTGCGGGACCCGGCCGGAGGCGATGGAGCCGGCGACCGCGCCGAGGAAGTAGGGGGTCACGACCGAGGAGAACGCGAACGTGGCTCCGAACAGGCGCTGTTCCCACAGATGCACGGTGGCCTTGCGGAAGGCGAAGCCGGACCCACGGGCGATGATGCCCAACGCGGCCAGCGTGAGGGGGATGTAGAGGGTGGAGGCGACCGCGGCGAACACCGACGGGATACCGGTCCACATCAGCACGATCACGAAGATCAACCAGACGTGGTTCGCCTCCCACACCGGCCCGATCGAGTGCTCGATCAGGGCGCGCTGGCTGCGGCCGCGTTCGGCGTTGCCGGCGACCAGATCCCATACACCGGCACCGAAGTCGGCCCCGCCGAACAGGACGTAGGCGGTGAGGCCGACCCACATCACCGCGAGCATGATCTCAGGAAGTGGCATCGGGACTCCTCAGACGACCTTGTAGCTGGCGGCGTCGGACTCTTGAGGGTCGATCGGCACCGGCACACTGCGGGCGAGGCGGCGCAGCACGTACACCGTGGCGACGGTGAGCAGCAGGTAGATCACCGCGACCAGCGCGAACCCCCACACCAGCCCGGGGGCGGGGTTGACCGCGTCGCTGGTGCGCAGCAGCCCGAACACGATCCAGGGTTGACGACCCACCTCGGTGACGACCCAACCCGCCTCCAGCGCCAGCACCGCGAGCACACCCGAGAACGCGCTGGCGCGCAGGAACCATGCCGACCGGGGCAGGTCTCGCCGGCGGTACCACGCGAGCACGAACCAGCCGGCCATGCCGAGCAACGCGAAGCCGGCGCCGACCATGACCTGGAAGGACAGGTGGACGACGTTGACCGGTGGCCGGTCGGCCTCCGGGGTCTCGTTGAGGCCAACGATCTCGGCGTCAGGGTCCCAGTGCGCGAGCAGGGACAGCCCGTTGGGGATCTCCAGCGCGTACCTGAGCTCCCCATCCACCGCGACGCCGCCGATGTGCAGCGGCGCACCGCGCTCGGTCTCGAAGACACCCTCCATCGCGGCCAGCTTGACCGGCTGGTTCGTGGCGACGAAGTGAGCAGCCCAGTCGCCCACCCCGATCTGGACCGGGGTGATCGCCGCGGCCACCGCGAACGGCACCAGGAACCCGAGCCGGTGGTAACGGTCCCGGCGGCCACGCAACATCGCGACGGCGTACACGCTGGCCATGCCGAAGCCGGCCACCATGAATGCGGCAAGGATCATGTGCGTGGTCTGCGGTGGAGTGGCGGGGTTGAACATGGCGGCGACCGGGTCGACGGCAACGATGCGGCCACCCTCAAGGTCGAATCCGGTGGGCACCTGCATCCACGCGTTCGCGGTCACCACGAAGAACGCGCTGGCCACGCCGGCGATCACGATCGGGATGCCCGCCAGCATGTGCTGCACCGGCGGCAGCCGGTCCCAGGCATAGAGGTAGATGCCCAAGAAGATGGCCTCGATGAAGAACGCGATGCCCTCCAGTGCGAACGGCAGGCCGATCACCTCGCCGTACACGCCCATCAGGCCGGGCCACAGCACCCCCATCTCGAAGGACAAGATGGTGCCCGACACCGCGCCGACCGCGAACAAGACACCCATCGCCTTTGCCCAGCGGCGGGCGAGGAGCTTGTAGACCGGGTCGCCCGTGCGGTGACCGCGCCACTCCGCGATCAAGGTGATCGCCGGCATCCCGACCCCGAAGCAGGCGATGATGATGTGCCAGCCCAACGACAGGGCCATCTGCATCCGAGCGGCATACAGATCTGCGGGATTGACCTCGGCCAGGAGTGCAGTCACCCGCCCACCCTACGCACGCGCACCACGCCCATCCGAGACGGGGTGACTGCTTCCAGGCTCGATAAGTCGAGGTGTGCGGTCATCGGGTCGGTCGGGCATCCTCGTACGAGGCCCCACCCTCCCGCAGACCGCGGCCGACCACGGGAGCGAGCAGACAGAACCCGAATGCGCCCGCCGCCAACGCAACCAGCCCGACGCCCGCGAGGACCCACCCGGCGCCGCCGAGCCACACCCCCAGCACGATCAGGGCTAGGCCCACCACCGCACGCAGGACGCGACCCGCACCGCTCGCAAGAAAGCTCACCAGAGCCATGCTCAGGCCCTGCCCTTGAGCATGAGGTTCCAATACAGCGCGGGAAGGCCGTACCGCTTGAGGTACCACATGTCGGTGCGCTCATGGGTGGTGTCGATGAGCGGGATCGTGGGGTGGGGCTCCATGGTGTAGTCGAACTCCGCGAGAAGCATCTTGTTCCGAGCCGTCGTCAGCGGACACGAGGCGTACCCGTCGTACTTCGCCGATGGTGGCGCGCCGTTCATGGTGGCCAGGAGGTTCTGGACGACCACCGGGGCCTGCTTGCGGATCGCCGCACCGGTCTTGGAGTTCGGCGTGGACCCGGCGTCGCCGAGCGCGTACACGTTGGGATAACGCGAGTGCTGCAGGGTGTACTGGTCGACCTCCACATAGCCCGCCGGGTTGGCGGGATCAGCCAAGGGTGTGGCCTTCAACCAGTCGGGCGCCGACTGCGGGGGGACCACGTGCAGGAAGTCGTAGCCGATGCTTTCCTTGGTGTCACCGGTGATGTCCGCGATCACGGCCTCACGGCGCGTGGGGTCGACCTCGACCATCTCGGAGTTCTTGCGCACCTCGATCCCGTATCGCGCCACCACACGCTCGAGCTCCTGGGCGAACACGGGCACCCCGAACATGCCGGGCGTGGGTAGCACCAACACCATGTGGATGTCGTCGAGGACGCCCTGATCGCGCCAGTAGTCGGCTGCCAGGTAGGCGATCTTCTGTGGCGCGCCGGCACACTTGATCGGACCGGACGGCATCGTGAACACCGCCGTGCCCCTGCGCAGGGCACGGATCCGCTCCCACGTCTTGGGCGCGAGGTCCGGTGAGTAGTTGCTCGACGCGTGAGGCGACTCGAGGGCCTCCGGGACACCAGGCACCTTCGTCCAGTCCAGCTGAATGCCCGGGCATACCACCAGGTAGTCGTAGGAGACCTCCGTGCCACCGGTGACGGTGACCAGCTGGTTCTCCGGATCGATGTCCTCAGCCGCTGCCTTGAGGCACGCGACGCCCTGCGGCATCACCGACGACTGTGGGCGTGCTGTCTCCTTCATCGTGGCCATGCCTGCGCCCACGATGGTCCACAGCGGCTGGTAGTAGTGGGTCTCGCTGGGATCGATCAGGGCGATGTCGCTCACCCCGGCACGACGAAGGCGTGCCGCCACGCTGATGCCGGCAGTGCCGCCTCCGATGATCACGACGCGATGATGGATCTTGGTGAATGCCATGGGCCTCTCCTTGGATAGTTGGACTCAGGGGTCGGCCCGGGAGTCAGGGGTCGACCAGGCCGAGCTCAGTGGCACGGGCGAAGTCATCATCGATCACCACCACGTCGTGGCCTGCGCGGTCCAACAGGCTGCCCGCGATCGAGGAACGCAGTCCACTGGCGCAGTGAACCCACAGCTGCCCAGCCGGCAGCTCGTCGAGGTGGTCGGGAAGGAAATGCAACGGCACGCCGATACTGTCTCGGAGCGCACCCTCGGCGCGCTCTTCGGTGCGCCGTACATCCAAGACGACAGGTGCCGTCCGGGACATCTCGCGGCTCAGGTCCTCGAAGGTCGCCATCGGGTACTGACGCGTCTGCTCCGCGAACGCCTGCCAGGGGACGCCGACGACGCCGCCCGTCAGGTCATCGATACCGATCCGCGCCAGCTGCCGCTGGGCGTCGGCCACCTGCTCGGGACTCTCTCCGACCAGCGTGAGTTTGGCGCCCCACGGGATCAGCCAGCCGAGATAGGTCGACAGCTGGTCCTCGACCGGGAAGCCGACCGTGCCCGCCAGGTGCCGCCGCGCGTAAGAGCGGCGGTCCCGCAGATCGATCACCCACTCCCCCGCCGCCACCCGACGGAGCAGCTCACCGGGGTCCACCGGCTCCGGCGACCCGAGCCGCGGCGCCCGCGGACCTCGCCGGTTGAGCGGTCCCATCTGTGCGTAATAGCTCGGGTAGGCCGTCAACCCCTCGATGAGCCGCTGGACGAAGACATCCTCGTCCGCCTCGGTCAACGCATCGTTCCGCGCACGCTCCTCACCGATCGTCGAGCCGTCGCCCCCCGTGGCCGCGCCAGAGGAGCAGAAACTGCCGAACCCATGGGTCGGATAGACCCGCGTGTCATCGGAGAGCATCGCGGCCAGCCGTCGCACGGAGCGGTACTGACCCCGCGTCAGCTCCTCGGTGCGCTCCGGGTCTACCAGGTCGGTACGACCCACACTGCCGTAAAGCAAAGAGCCCCCGGTGAACACAGCGCCCGGACCGCCCTCGTCGTCGGCCACGTGGAAAGCCAAGTGGGTCTCGGTGTGGCCTGGCGTGGCCTTCGCCTGCAGACGCAACGCACCCACCTCGAGCTCCTCGCCGTCCACCAGACCCCGCCGGTCGAACGACACCGCGTCCGCGGCCGACAGCGCGTACGTCGCACCCGTGGACTCCGCCAACGCCAAGCCACCCGTCACGTAGTCGTTGTGGATGTGGGTCTCCACCACCAAGGCGCACCGCAACCCGTTTCGGTCCAAGACCTCCTCGATCCGGTCGAAGTCACGCTGAGGATCCACCACAACCGCGACCTCACCGTCGTGCGCGACGTAGCTACGGTCGCCAAGCTCCGTGGTCTCCACAACCTCAACCCGCACCATGAGAAGCACCTCGAGCCACCATCGGCAAAATGACCGGACATTTGTGAGGCAGCACACGCTACGACACGCCGACGCAGCGACGCAACCCCCACCCCCGCCCTCTTGAAGCGGGGCGGCGGCAGCGCGGTTCGGGCGATTTGGGATACCCCCAGGGGCATGTACCGTGCAGGAGAGGGAACCACAAGACGACACAGAAATCCTGAGAGAGGAATGACGAAACCGATGCCATCTCTGCACCTGGGCGACATCGCCCCTGACTTCACCGCGCCCACCAGCGAGGGCGACATCTCCTTCCACGACTGGAAGGGCGACAGCTGGGCGATCCTGTTCAGCCACCCCGCCGACTTCACCCCCGTCTGCACCACCGAGCTCGGCCGCGTCGGCCAGATGAGCGACGAGTGGGCCAAGCGCAACACCAAGGTCATCGCCCTCTCCGTCGACCCCGTCGAGGACCACCACCAGTGGAAGCCCGACATCGAAGAGGTCGTCAACACATCGATCGAGTACCCGATCATCGCCGACCCCGACAAGAAGGTCGCCGAGCTCTACGACATGATCCACCCCGGCGAGGGCGACACCAACTCGGTGCGCTCGGTCTTCATCATCAGCCCCGACAACAAGATCCGCCTGATGATGACCTACCCCAAGAGCGCGGGCCGCAACTTCGACGAGATCCTCCGCGTCCTCGACGCCCTGCAGATGAACGACCTCGGCCCGTTCGCCACCCCGGCGGACTGGAAGCCCGGCGACCGGGTGATCGTCAGCAACGACATCCCCACCGAGGAGGCACAGAAGCGCTTCAGCGACCTCGAGGTCGTCAAGCCCTACCTCCGCTACACCGCCAGCACCGGCAACTGAAGCAGCGAACCAGCGCGCCCGGGGGCAGGCCGGCCTGATCGGCCTGCTCCCCCAGGACGCCCGATGTTCCAAGGCGCCCGGCAAGACCACCAAGAAATGCTGACCTGCAACGGCCCTGCGTCGTTGCGCACATTCGAAGTTGCAGGTGTCCCGGGCGCACATCCTGGGAAGTCGGCCTCAGGGCTCCCGAAGAGACGTGACCCGGCGACTTCGGAGACGTTTACGACCAGTAAACGTCCAACAACAGCCGCCACCGAAGCGTCCTGGTCGGCCAGCGTTTGCGCAGGTCATCGGCCTCTTGCGCGCTCCGATGACTTGACCAAACGGCACGGCAGAACAGTTCAAAACGCCAACCGGCTCTGACTCGCGTTTCCGCAGGTCAGAGCCGGTTTTTTGGTCGGGCTGACAGGATTTGAACCTGCGACCCCTTGCCCCAAGGCCAGCCGTTTGCGCACGCTGGCTGCCGTCGGTAAACATGCGCTCTGACCTGCGAAAACGTGCTGACCAACTCTTGCTCGACCTTGTGGCCATCAGCCCGCTTCAGCGGACTTCTGCGCTAGTAAACGTCCAGTAAGCGTCCAGGCAGTCAGATCTCCACCGCCCACTCCCCCGGCCAGCCGCTGCACACCGCCGCCTGCCGACCTCGGATCTGGGTGCCGGCCGACTGTGGGGCTACTCGAGAGTGAGCTGGGATCGGTGGAAGTCGTAGTGCTGGGTGCCGTAGTGGTAGACCTCCTCCAGGGTCATCGTGTCGCGGAAGAATGGGTCCCAGCCGACCGGGAAGTGCATCCGCCGGGCAAGCGCTGCCTCGGACTCGGCATCAAGGCGGCGGTGGAGCCGGTCGATCGTACGGTCGAGCTGCCGGGTGAGCCGTGGCCCGTGGAACACCAGCGCCCCGCCGACAGAGCCGAGGTAGTTGATGAGATGGAACGGCCGCGTACCCGCGTTCAGCACCGCCGCAAAGCTCCGGCTGAACGGCTCAGGTAGCCGCCCGAAGAGGCGGACGAGTCGCAGCAGACGGCTCACGATGAGGTACCCGAACGCCATGTGCCACAGCATCTGCTGGTTGGTCCAGCGGGTGCCGTCGGTGCGCCGACGAAGGTCGACGGACGTGGCGCGGGCCACCAGCTGATGCAGGTCGCTGCGGGCACCTTCCAGCTCTACGTGGATGGATCTCCGGTCGGCCGGCCCGCCGTTCACGCTCATGGAGCCAGTATCTCCAAGGCACTGACCGCATGAGGAGCAGCAACTTCTACACCCCAGTAGCGAAGCGGAGTCGAGCTGAAGGAAGCCAGGATCAGATCCGGAACGCGCGTCATATCCGCCAGAAGCAAGCACTCAACTGCAGCGCAGAGGTCGGGTCCGAGAACCGGTGGGTTCTAGGTGTCCTTCGACGGGCTCGTGAGGACGTGGCAGATGTCGTCGTCTGCACAATCGGCGGGATCGAGCAGGCGGCTGTGTTCGAGGAGAGCTTCGAGCTCGCCTTGCAGCGCGGCAAGATGCCGGATCCGTGCCCGGACGTCACTGAGCCTGGAGTCGATGAGCGTGACCACGTGCGCGCAAGGCACGGTCCCGTCGTCGCGTAGGTCGATGATGCTGCGGATCTCCGAGAGGGTGAGCCCGGCGGCCTGGGCCAGGTTGATGAACCGCAGCCGGGCGAGCGTGGCATCGTCGTAGACCCGGTAGCCGTTGGCGCCCCGTTCGGCGTCGGGCAAGAGACCCTTGCGCTCATAGAACCGGACGGCCTGGCTGGTCACTCCGACAGCATCGGCAAGCTCCCCGATCAACACTTCGTCCACCCTTCACCCTTGACCTTCTACCACGGTACAAGGTTTAGCGTCGCGGGCATGGACGTCTCCTTGTTGTACTTCGATGACTGCCCGAACTGGAAGGTCGCCGACGAGCGGCTGGCCGCGATCGCTGCCGAGC
The DNA here is from genome assembly GCF_054781215.1 of Nocardioides pakistanensis. NCBI lineage: Bacteria > Bacillati > Actinomycetota > Actinomycetes > Propionibacteriales > Nocardioidaceae > Nocardioides > Nocardioides pakistanensis. The sequence continues at coordinate 48,601 of NZ_BAAGUV010000011.1, forward strand.
GCCCCGATGTCGTGGTGACGCGGCACCGCGTCGAGACCCTTGAGGAGGCCGAGCGGCTGGGGTTCCACGGCTCGCCGAGCATCCTGATCGACGGCGTCGATGTCTTCGCCGAGCCGGGCGCCGGCGTGGGGTTGTCGTGTCGGGTCTACCGCACGCCCGACGGCCTGGCGGGGTCGCCGACGATGGAGCAACTCCGCGACGCGCTCGCCGTGGCCGCAGAGGGGGCGTGATGACGAACAGCTACGACCTGATCGTGATCGGTGCCGGCATGGCCGGTGTCTCGGCGGCGAACAAGTCCGCTGCCGCGGGCTGGAGGGTCGCGATCGTCGACGCACTCCCCTACGGCGGCACCTGTGCTCTGCGCGGGTGTGACCCGAAGAAGATCCTGCGGCGCGGTGCCGAGATCGTCGACAGCGCCCGGCTGATGCGCGGCAAAGGCATCGACGATGCCGACCTGTCGATCAACTGGGCCGACCTGATCAAGCACAAGCACGGCTTCACCGACCCGATCCCGCGAAGCACCGAGGACGGCCTGGCAGGCAACGGCGTCGACACGCTGCATGGGCTGGCGCGGTTCCCCGCCCGAGCACCATCGCGATCGACGGCACCTCCTACGAGGCAGCACACTTCCTGATCGCGGCTGGCGCCCGCCCCCGGCCGCTGGGCTTTCCCGGCCACGAGCACCTGCTCGACAGCACCGGCTTCATGGACCTTCGCGAGCTGCCGGAGCGGATCTTGTTTGTCGGGGGTGGCTTCATCTCCTTCGAGTTCGCCCACATCGCGGCGCGCGCGGGCATCAGCCCGGTCATCATCGACCGCGGGCCGCGGCCGCTCAAGGCGTTCGACCCCGACCTCGTCGAGCTCCTCATCGGCCGCGGCGCCGACACAGGCATCGAGCTGTGGCGCTCCACCACGATCACCGGAATCGAGAAGTCCCAGACCGGATACCAGGTCACTATGGAACGTTCCGGCCAAGCCGAGACGGTGGAGTTCGACCTCGTCATACACGGCGCGGGCCGGATACCCGACCTGGCCGCCCTCGACCTGGACGCCGCCGGCGTCGAGTGGGACGAGCACGGAGTGCGGGTGGCCGCTCATCTGCAGAGCACCAGCAACCCGGCGGTCTACGCCGCCGGCGACGCAGCCAACAGCCCCGGGATGCCGCTGACCCCGGTCGCGGTGTTCGAAGGCAAGGTCGCCGCGTCCAACATGCTCAAAGCCACCACGACCGTCCCCGACTACGCCGGCGTGCCCACAGCGGTGTTCACGATCCCCGAGCTCACCCGGGTAGGGATGCTCGAGCAAGAAGCCCGCGAGCAGGGTCTCGACGTCGCGGTCCGCCACCGCGACACCAGCGGCTGGTACTCCAACTACCGGATCGGTGAGACCACCGCCGCCACCAAGATCCTCATCGACCGATCCACCGACCGGATCCTCGGGGCACACCTACTCGGCCCCGAGTACGGCGAGCTCATCAACTTCCTCGGCCTCGCCATGAAGCTCAACCTGACCACCCGCCAGCTCAAGTCCATGACCGCTGCCTACCCCACCATCGGATCAGACCTCGGCTCGATCCTCTGAACCCGGCCAAGCTGCGCGACAGCCAGTTGCAGGAAAGTCAGGTTGAGCGCGGGGAGTACATGATCACGGCCACTCCCAGCAGGCAGATCAAGGCGCCGGCAACGTCGTACCTGTCGGGTCGGAATCCGTCGAGGGCCATCCCCCATGCCAAAGATCCGGCGACGAAGACCCCTCCGTAGGCTGCGAGGATCCGTCCGAAGTTTGCGTCGGGCTGGAACGTGGCGACGAAGCCGTACAGGCCCAGCGCGATGACCCCGGCACCCGCCCACGCCCAGCCTCGGTTCTCGCGCACGGCCTGCCACACCATCCAGGCGCCCCCGATCTCAGCCACTGCGGCCACAACGAACAAGAGCACGGACCGGGTGATCGTCATGGCCCCAGTCTGCCAGGCCGATTCGCCACAGACGGCACGGCGGAGAACCCTCGACGTCGCCTCACTGCCGCAGCAGGCTTTGGACCGAGGCGACCATGTCGCGGGCGGGGCGTCCGACGCCGATCAGGGTTGCCGATGCCGGGCCGGTCCAGTCGCCGTAGCCGAGCAGTCGGAGCCGGGGCTCCTCCACCGCCTGGGTGCCGTCGGTGGCGATGTGACCGTCGGTGTTCCGGAGCCGGAGCGGTGCGAGGTGGGACAGCGCGGGCCGGAACCCGGTGCACCAGATGACTGTGTCCGCTTCGACGACGCGGCCGCTCGCGTCCCAGGCGACCCCGCGCTCGGTGAGACGGTCGAACATCGGTTCAGCCAGCAGTGCGCCGCGCTCGCGCGCCTCGCGCACCGAGGGCACCATCACGATGTCACCGAGGCCCATCACCCCGCCCTCGTCCAGGTGTCCGGCGTCGAGCTGTCGCCGGCGCTGGGTGGCAATCGCGAAAAGGTCGTGCCCGTCGACGTCGTCGGGGAGGAACCGCGGTGGTCTCGTCGTCACCCAGGTGGTGGTGGTGGCGACCTGCGAGACCTCCGCGAGGATCTGCGCGGCCGAGTTGCCCCCGCCGACAACGACGACCCGCTGCCCGTCGTACTCGTGCTTGTCGCGGTAGTCGGCGGTGTGCAGCTGGCGACCGGCGAACTCCTCCATGCCGGGGTAGGCCGGGACGAACGGCCTCGACCAGGTCCCGGTCGCACTGACCACGACCTCGGTCTCCCACTCCCCCGCGTCGGTCCGAACGAGCAGACCACCCTCGAGGCGGGACACCGAGCCAGCCCGCACCGGGCGGATGACAGGGATGTCGTAGCGCCGCTCGTAGCGGGTCAGGTAGTCGACCACATGCTCGGCGAGGGGGTAGCCGTCGTCGACGATCCAGGGCGGCATCATCCACCCGGGCAGGGAGGAGTACTGCGTCGGTGAGAACGTACGCAGGGTCGGCCACATCTCCCGCCATGCCCCACCCGGCGCGGGGGCGGCGTCGAGGACGACGAAGTCAACCCCGGCGCGGCGCAGGTAGTAGCCGGCCGCGAGACCGGCCTGACCGCCGCCGATGACGACGACCTGGGTCCTGCGCGCGCTCAGGCCTGCACCGGAACGTCGAGGGACTCCAGCAGCGCCACGACACGGCGGCGGATGTCGTCGCGGATCGGGCGCACCGACTCCACGCCCTTGCCGGCCGGGTCCTCGAGCACCCAGTCCTCGTAGCGCTTGCCCGGGAAGATCGGGCAGGTGTCACCGCAGCCCATGGTGATGACGACGTCGGAGTCCTTCACGGCCTCGGTGGTGAGGATCTTCGGCTGCTCGGCGGACATGTCGATGCCCTCCTCGAGCATCGCCTCCACCGCCGACGGGTTCACCTGGTCGGCCGGCTCGGAGCCCGCGGAGCGGACCTCCACGGCCCCACCGGAGAGGTGCATGGTGTACGCCGCGGCCATCTGGGAGCGGCCCGCGTTGTGCACGCAGACGTAGAGGACGCTGGGCTTGTCAGGCATGTGTTGGCCTTTCGATGTCGATGTCGAGGCTTTGCAGGAGGTCGGTGACGTGGGCGTCGATCTCGGCGCGCAGCAGGCGGACGCCGTCGAGGTCGGTGGCGGCGGGGTCGCTCAGCTCCCAGTTGAGGTACCGCTTGCCGGGGTAGACGGGGCAGGCGTCGCCGCATCCCATGGTGACCACCACGTCGGCGGCGCGCACTGTCTCGTCGGTGAGGGGCTTGGGGTAGGCGGTGGAGAGATCGATGCCGACCTCCTCCATGGCGCGGTGGACGGTGGGGTGCACGTCTGCGGCCGGGGCGGAGCCCGCGGAACGGACGTCGACCCTGTCACCGACCTTGTCGGCGAGGAGCGCGGCCGCCATCTGGGAGCGGCCGGCGTTCTGGACGCAGACGAAGAGCACCTGCGGCACCTCGGAGGTGGTCAGGCCCTCGGCCTTGGCGAGGGAGGCGAGGCGATCGCGAGCGAAGTTGGACGTGAGCGGCACGAGGTGTGCCCGGACCCGTGCGGTCGAGGCGAGAAGGTCATAGGACTCCTCGACACACCTGCGCACGGTCTCCAGGCCGAAGCAGTCGGCGTAATAGTGAGCCAGATCGCGGGTGACCTGCTCCATCGCGTTTTCGAAACTCAGCAGACCCTCGGTGTTGTCGGTCATGGGAGTTCTCCTGTTTTCACGAGCGAGACATGGTGGAAGTGCTTCTGGCGGCGCGGGGGAAGAACCGGCGCGCCCAGAGGCTGACGTAGACCAGCCCGACCAGCACCGGCACCTCGATCAGCGGGCCGACCACACCGGCGAGCGCCTCGCCGCTGGTCACCCCGAAGACCGCGATCGCCACGGCGATGGCGAGCTCGAAGTTGTTGCCGGCCGCGGTGAACGCGACCGTCGTGGACCGCTCGTAGCCGAGCCCGACTGCCCAGGACAGGGCCAGCGAGCCGGTCCACATGATCGCGAAGTAGGCCAGCAGCGGCAGCGCGATCCGGGCGACGTCGAGGGGCTGGGAGGTGATCGCCACACCCTGCAGCGCGAACAGCAGCACGATCGTGAACAGCAGCCCGTACAGCGCCCACGGACCGATCTTCGGCAGGAAGCGGGTCTCGTACCACTCCCGCCCGCGGCGGCGCTCGCCGATGCGACGGGTCAGGTAGCCGGCCAGCAGCGGGATCCCCAGGAAGACCACGACGCTGCCGGCGATCGTCCAGGGCGAGACCTCGAGCCCGGTGGTGTCCAGCCCCAGCCACCCGGGGAGCACCGACAGGTAGAACCAGCCGAGGACGCCGAAGGCGAAGACCTGGAACACCGAGTTCAGCGCAACAAGCACGGCGGCGGCCTCCCGGTCGCCGCAGGCGAGGTCGTTCCAGATGATCACCATCGCGATACAGCGGGCCAGGCCCACGATGATCAGGCCGGTGCGGTACTCCGGCAGGTCCGGCAGGAAGATCCAGGCCAGCGCGAACATCAGCGCCGGCCCCAGGACCCAGTTCAGGACCAGGCTGAGCACCAGTGTCTTGGTGTCGCGGGTGACGGTGTCGAGCTTGTCGTAGCGCACCTTGGCCAGCACCGGGTACATCATCAGCAGCAGGCCCAGCGCGATCGGCAGGGAGATGGAGGCGACCTTCACCGCCTCGAGCGCCTCGTTCAGCCCGGGGATCCAGCGCCCGGCGAGGAGGCCGACGACCATGGCCAGGCCGATCCAGACCGGCAGGAACTGGTCCAGCCGGGACAGGCCGCCGACCACGCCGTGCGGGGCCGCGCCGGTCGACTTCGCCTCGACGACGGTTCGGGGCTCGGAGGACATGTATCTCCTTGGTGCTTGGCAGCGTGAGCAACGGCGGCTAACGTATCAGTCAATGATGACATCAACCAAGACTGACTCGACGGTCGAGAACCTGTTCCGGGTGCTCGCCGATCCGTTGCGCCGGCAGATCGTCGAGCTTCTTGCCCGCGAGCAGCTGTGCACTTGCCACATCGTGGACGAGACCGGGGCGCGGCAGACCAACGTCTCCAACCATCTGCGGATCCTGCGCGAAGCGGGCCTGGTCGTGGCCGAGCCTGCTGGTCGCTACACCTACTACCAGCTGGTGCCGGAGGCTCTCGACGTCCTCGCGACCTCACTCAGCCGCCTCGCGGACAGCGCGCGCAACACGTCGGACCACCGCCGCCCGGCCTGCGACTGAAACTCTGCTCGCGCCCGGCCGGGCGCAATGCACCCCAAGCCACGCCTCGGAAGGTGGCAGAACGTGACGCCGCTCGTGGTCCCTGGGAGCGGTGTCCACGGTGTTCTGGTCAGCCGGTGGCGTGCTGGTGAGAGTTCTGTGCGGTCGGTTCGGGCCAGCTGAGCCGGTGCCGCAGCCACAGGGCGACGTAGACCAGGCCGACGAGCACCGGCACCTCGATGAGTGGGCCGACCACACCGGCCAGCGCCTGGCCGCTGGTGACACCGAAGACGCCGATGGCGACGGCGATTGCGAGCTCGAAGTCGTTGCTGGCCGCGGAGAACGCAAGAGCGGTGCTGCGCTCATAGGTGAGCTGCAGCCACCGTGAGATGGCCCAGGCGCCGAACCACATCACCACGAAGTAGACCAGCAGAGGCAGGGCGATCCGGGCGACGGTGAACGGTTCGGAGGTGATGGTCTCGCCCTGGAGCGCGAACAGCACGACCACGGTGAACAGCAGCCCGTAGAGCGCGATCGGTGCGATCTTGGGCAACAACCGGTCCTCGTACCACTCGCGGCCACGCCTGCGCTCCCCCAGCACCCGGGTCAGGTACCCGGCGGCGAGCGGGATGCCGAGGAAGATCAGCACGGTCTTGGCCGTGTCCCACATCGAGACGGCGACGGTCTCGGTGCCCAGCCCGAGCCAGCCGGGCAGGATGTTGAGGTAGAAGACCGCCATCGCGGCGTAGGTGAGGACCTGGAAGATCGCGTTGAGCGCGACGAGCACTGCCGCCATCTCCCGGTCACCGCGCGCCAGGTCGTTCCAGATCAGCACCATCGCGATGCACCGGGCGAGGCCGACCAGGATGACGCCGGTGCGGTACTCCGGCTGGTCGGCCAGGAAGATCCAGGCCAGCGCGAACATGACCGCCGGGCCTACCAGCCAGTTCAGGACCAGCGAGGCGGTCACCATCCGCTTGTCGGCGGTGACGTTGCCGAGCTCGTTGTAGCGGACCTTGGCCAGCACCGGGTACATCATCAGCAGCAGGCCGAGCGCGATGGGCAACGACGTCTCGCCGATCTTGACCGCCTCCAGGGCGTCGTCGAGGCCGGGAAGGAGCCGACCCAGCAGGAGGCCGGCGACCATTGCGGCACCGATCCACAGCGGCAGCAGCCGGTCCCTGGTCGAGAGGCGGGAGACGACCGCCTCCTGCTCGGGCGCCGTCATCACTGGCTTGTGGGAGGGGTTCATCATCGCTTCCTTCTACGCGTCATCTCTTGCGTTTGTGGTACGACGACCACGGGGCAGGCTGCGTGGTGGACGCAGTGCTGGGTGACCGAGCCCAGCAGCATCCCTTCGAAGCCGCCGTGACCGCGGGTGCCGAGCACCAGCAGGTCGGCGTCCTGGGAAGCGTCGATGAGCACCGAGGCCGCGCGGCCCTCCATCACGCGTCGGGTCACCGGCACGTCGGGGGGTGGGTCGAGGACCTCTTTGAGGACGCCGTCGAGCAGGTTGGCGGCGTCGACGTCGTAGTCCCGGCTGACGTAGGCATACATCTCCGGCAGGTGCCAGGCAGTGACCGCGACCAGCTCCGCGCCGGTCAGCTCGGCCTGCCGTACCGCCCATCGCAGGGCTTGTTTGCTCGACTCCGAACCGTCGATGCCGACCACGACGACCGGCTCGTGTGCCTCGGGCATGTCAATCCACTCCTTTCGGCGTCGAAGGGTCAGCGGCCGGGGTCGCGACCATGTCGCCGTGGACGTCGCAGACCGTGGCGAGGGTGTTGTAGACGGTCCCGTAGTTGCGGAGGTTGCGGTGGACGAGCTCGACGCGGCGGCTCGGCTCATCGGTGGTCACGTGGAGTGTGTAGGTGAGCTCCACGAACTTCGGCGGCGTGTCCTGCCGGCGGGCGGTCACCTCGACGCTCGCGTCGGTGTAGTCGAACTTCAGCATGGAGCCTGCCCTCGCCAGGTTCTTCAGCAGGCAAGCAGCCAGGGCGCTCGCCAACAGCTCGGCCGGGCCGGGCAGACCCGCGGGGGCACCGCCCCAGGTGGCGTCGAACCCGATGTCTGTCCCGGCCGCATGGACGGTCGCGCCCTCACCGCCGGCGCCGGACTGGGCGCGGATGCGGTACTCGGTGGGCGCGGTGGTCATGACGCGCGGACGCCGTTCAAGAGCTCGCGGATCTCCGCCGGCTTGGGCACCCGGCCGGAGACCAGGACCTTCTCGTCGACGACCAGGCCGGGCGTGGACATGATCCCGTAGCCGACGATGGTGGGATAGTCGGTGACCTTCTCGACGGTGGCGTCGAGGCCGAGGTCGGCCAGCACCTGCCGGGTGGCCTTCTCGAGGTTCTTGCAGTTGGTGCAACCGGGGCCGAGGATCTTGACGATCATGATGTGCTCCTTTCCGCCGCCGTTTCGACGGTTCTGTGTGTCCGTGGTTCAGGTGACGAGGGCGTTGAACAGGTAGCCGACCGCGACGATGGAGACGCCCACGACTGCGACGAAGATGACGAGCAGCTGGGGCTTCAGGACTCGGCGCAGCAGGATCATCTCCGGGAGCGACAGCGCGACGACGGCCATCATGAACGCCAGCAGCGTGCCCATCGGCAGGCCCTTGTCGTAGAGGGCCTCCACCAGCGGGAGGATGCCGGCGGCATTGGAGTACAGGGGTATCCCGATCAGCACGGCCACGAGGACCCCGAACGCGTTGCCCGGGCCGGCGTACCGCTCGAACAAGTCCTCCGGTGCCCAGCCGTGGATGACCGCGCCGACGCCGATGCCGACCAGCAGGTAGGGCCAGATCTTGCGCAGGACCGTGACGACCTCCTCGGCACCCATCTGGACCCGCTGGTTGAACGTCAAGCCGGCGGTGGAGTCGATGACCTGGCCACCGAGCTTGGTCTCGAACACGAACGGCTCCACCCACCGCTCGAGCTTCAACCTGCCCAGCACCCAGCCGCCGACGATCGCGATGCTCAGTCCGGCGCCGACGTACACAGCGGTGACCTTGAACCCGAACAGGCTCAACAGCAGGCCGATAACGATCTCGTTCACCAGCGGGCTGGCGATCAGGAAGCTCAGCGTCACCCCGAGCGGGACACCAGCGGAGACGAACCCGATGAACCCCGGCACTGCACTGCACGAGCAGAACGGCGTGACCACGCCCAGTCCGGCCGCCATCACGTTGCCGACGCCCTCACGCCGTCCGCCGAGCAGGGCGCGGGTGCGCTCGATGCTCATGTAGGACCGCAGGATGGTGATCACGAAGATGATGCCCGTGAGGAGAAGCGCGATCTTGATGGTGTCGTAGAAGAAGAAGTGCAGTGTCTCGGTGAGTCGCGCCTCCGCCGGCATGCCCAGCAGGTCGTAGAAGAGCAGGTCCCAGACCCTCTCGTTAACCCAGTACGCCGCCGCCCACAGCACTGCCACCGACGTCAAGGTCCCCCAGCGGCCACGTGTGCTGCTCGGCATCCGTTCGACGATGCTCACGGCTGTGTCTCGCTACTCGGAAGAGCAGTGGCGAGACGATCCATCGCCCCGTCGCTGAGCCGGTAGTCGATCCACCGGCCACGCCGCGTGGAGGTCACCAGCCCCGCCTCGCGCAGCACCTTCAGGTGGTAGCTCAACAGGTTGGGCGCAACGTTCACCTCGCCCTGAAGGTCGCACACGCACGCCTGACCGGTGGTCAGCCGTCGCAGGATGGTCCACCGCACCGGATCGGCGGCCGCGGTCAGCAAGGCGACCGCCGCGTCCACCTGACCGCTCGAGGACCTTGGCACTTCAATCGAGCTTGATGCAGCCACACTTGAAACGTAGGCCTGTGCCGGTGCTTCTCCCAGGGACGTTCGACCCTGCGAGCCGGTCCAAGAGACCCGTCGCGCCACCCTCGTGGTGACCGGCCGATTCCTCGGGACTCACGCGGATCGGGCGGCCGGAGAGGTTCGACCAGGTGCGGTGGCAGTGTGGCCCACGGCGCGGGCGAAGAGCAGTGTGCCGAGCCCTGCCAGGGCCGCCAGCACCACGAACGTCGTCCCGTAGCCCCCGGCTGCCTGGGCGATCCACGCGCCGAGGAACGGGCCGATCGCCACCGCAGCCGCCATCGGGGCTGTCAGGGTGCCGTTGATGGCGGCGTACCGTTCGGGTCCCCACAGGTCGGTGACGAGCGTGGCACCGACGAGGGTATAGAGCCCTCGAGCGGCGCCGGCGAGGATCGAGACGCCGAGCAGCAGCAGGTGCGGACCGGGGATGGCCGCGAGCGCGGCCAGGGTGAGGGCCATCGCACCGGTGACCAGCGTGACCCGGGTCCGGACGGGCAAGACCCTGGCCAGGCGTGGGTAGAGCAGCCGGCCGGCCACCTGACCTGCCCCGCCGAGCCCGAGCGCCCAGGCCGCGATGGCCGGCGTCATCCCGCGCTCGATCAGGAGCGGGATCAGCGCGATGAGTGAGGCATACATCGCCAGGGTGACCAGGGTGCCGGCGATGGCGACCAGCACGAACGTCTGGCTGGCCAGGACCGCGCGGTCCCTCCCCCGGTGCGCGTGGCCCCCGTCCGCCGGCCACGGATGGCCCAGCACGATCGCATGCAGCGGCACGGCGGTGGCCATCAACAGTCCGGCATAGATCACGTACACGCCCCGCCAGCTGGTCTGGTCGGCGAGCGCCGTCGTCACGGGCGCGAAGATGGTGCTGGCGAAACCCGCGACCAGCGTCAGGGTGGTCAGCGCCTGGACCCGCCGCGGACCGTGCCAGTGCGTGATGGCGGCGAACGCCGGGGCGTAGAACAGCCCGGCCGCGCCCGTGCCGCACAGCAGCATCCCGGCGACGAACCACAGGTAGGCAGGCGCGGCCGCGACCACCAGCAGGCCCGCGGATCCGACCACCCCGCCGGCGACCATGACCGGTCGCGGTCCCCGCGACTGGATCATCCGGCCCGCGGCGATCCCGGCCAGCGCCGTCATCGCGCTGCCGAGGGAGAAGGCAGCGGTGATGGCCGTCAGCGACCAGCCCGTGTCGCGAGTGATGTCCGGTGCGAGGACCGCGAACGCGTAGTACAGCGTCCCGTAGCTGATGGTGACCGTCAGGGACAGCGTGGCGAGGACGCCCCGCGGCGGTCGGCTCACCCGGCCCGGACCGGTGAGGTCCCGATCGTGAGGACCTCCAGCTCCGGCACCGCGCAGCAGCCACCGCCGGAGGCACCCTCGGGGTCGTCGTACAACCCCGAGCCGCCGCACACACCGGTGTCGGGCAACTCCAGCTCCACCCGCGCTGCGGCCTCGGCGTCACCGGCCAGCATGGCGACCACGCTGCGGACCTGCTCGTAGCCGGTCATCGCCAGGAACGTCGGAGCACGGCCGTAGGACTTCATCCCCACCAGGAACAGGTTCGGCTCGTCCGGGTGCGCGAGGTCGTGGGCACCGGTTGCCTGGACCGAGCCGCAGGAGTGGATGTTCGGGTCGACCTCGGCGGCGATCCGGCGTGGTGCCTCGAGCGTCGGGTCCAGGTCCAGGCGGAGCTCGGACAGGAACGACAGGTCGGGACGGAAGCCGGTCAGCACCACGACGGTGTCCGCCGCAGGCAGCTCGCGGCCGTCCTCGGCCACCACGACGACCTGCTCGCCCTCGCGGCGCAGCTCAGCCGTCCGGAACCCCATCACGGTGTCGACGCGCCCCTCCTCGACCGCCTGACGAGCGCGAACCCCGAGAGCGCCCCGCTGCGGCAGCTGGTCCGCTGTCCCGCCACCGAAGGTGTTCGCGGTGCTGCCGCGCCGCAGCGCCCAGGTGACCTTCGTCCCCGGGTGCTCTTGCGCGATCCGGTCCAGCTCCAGGACGGCGTTGAGCGCGGAGTCCCCGGCACCCAGCAGGACCGTGTGCCTGCCGGCGAACCGGCCAGGCGCCTGCGAGTCAGGGACCGCGTAGGCGACCAGGTCGGCGTTCGCGGACTCACCCAGTGCAGGGAGCCCGTCGGCGCCGGCGGGGTTGGGCCTGCGCCAGGTGCCGGAGGCATCGATCACCGCGCGTGCCTCGAACCGGGACTCGTTGCCCGAGGAGTCGGTGACGTGGATGGTGAACGGCTGGTCGCCACGGGCGGCGTCCACGAGACGGTCCCGGCCCTTGCGCGAGACACCGGTGACCCGTGCGTCGTACCGGACCCGCTCCCCCAGAGCCTTCCCCAGCGGCGCGAGGTAGCTCTCCACCCACTCAGCGCCGGTCGGGTAACCCTTGGTCGGTGCCACCCAGCCCGTCGGCTCCAGCAAACGCACCGCCGCCTTGTCCACCAGCTCCGGCCACTCCGAGAACAACCGCACGTGGCCCCACTCGCTCACCGCAGCACCCGGACCCTCCGCCGCTTCCAGAACCAGCGGCTCCAGCCCCCGCTCTAGCAGGTGCGCCGCAGCCGAGAGACCCTGCGGACCGGCACCGATCACCACAACAGGCAACTCAGACATCCCAGCTCCTCACATTCAAGTTCTTCGATGCGACCACCATAGCCACCCATCGACAAATGTCAATGAATGAGGAAGACTAGAGGCGTGCCGCCCCCACTTCCCCTGATCCAGTCAGACGCCCTGGCCGCCTGCTGCTCACCGATGACCGCAGGCATCGTCGACGACGAGACCGCCGAGACGTTGGCGCGCATGTTCAAGGCGATCAGTGACCCGGCACGGGTCAAGCTGCTCTCCCTCATCGCCGCCGCCGACCGGCAGGAAGCGTGCGTCTGCGACCTGACCGGATTCCTCGGCCTCGCCCAGCCCACGGTGTCCCACCACATGAAGATCCTCGTCGAGGCCGGACTCGTGGCCCGCGAGCGACGAGGCAAGTGGGCCTACTACAGCATCGTTCCAGGGAGCCTCGAGGCCCTCGCCGGCAAGATTTCGGCTGCGCCCTGACTCGACTGTCGACCCCGTGCGGAGCTTCAGAAACACGCTTGCGTCCGTCCTCGCGTTGGCGGCTGCGCTCCGATAGTCAGTCGCGAAGGCGTCCACTCGTTGACCGTGCCGCCAGGTCGTCGGCGAGGTCGAGGATCTGCTCCGCATTCTCGAGGCGGCTGATCAGTCGGGACGGCAGACCAGCCTGCCCGGTGCGGGCGCCGGTGATGGCTCCGGTCATCGAGGCGATGGTGTCGGTGTCTCCCCCGGCGAGTACGGCGGAGATCAGGGCCGCCTCGAGGTCATCGGGGCTGCTGAGGAAGAGCGCGACAGCTGTGGGCACCGATCCCAGGGCGGTGATGTCGGCTCCGAGCCGGGCGGCGATCTCCCGTGGGGCCGAGCCTGTTCGTGCGAGGTCCCGGATGCCGGCAAGGGCGTCACGAAACTCCGGGGTGCTGACGTGCTGGCCAAGAACCGCGCAGAATTCGGCCGCGTCGATGTCCTCCCCCGCGGTCGTTGCCGCCTGGGCGATGGCGGCGCATTGCACGGCCGCACCGTCTTGTGCCAGTGGGTGGGCGTGTGTGACAGCGGCTTGCCGGCGGGCCAGGCGGACCCGCTCGGTTACCGGGTGCGGGAGGAGGGCTACCGGTGCCACGCGCATGGCTCCCCCGTTGCCCCAGGAGCCGGTCTGCCCGAACGCGGTTCGGGTGACGGTCGTCCAGTCGTCGCCACTCAGGACTGCGCGGAAGATCCGCGGAGGAGCGGAGCCGTAGCCGCGATCGGGTTCGGCCTGCCATTCCTCCGCGAAGTCTCTTGCCAACCGGTCCTCGTCGATGGTGCCCGCGGTGGCGAGGAGGTGACGCGCGACGACCAGGGTCATGGCCGTGTCGTCGGTGTATCGCATGGCCCTGGCCGAGGTCATCCAGTTCTCGGCCAGCATCCGGGACACAGCCCTCGAGCCTTCGAAGGGTGCACCGACGGCGTCGCCGCATGCCGCGCCCAAAAGGGCTCCTCTGGCAGCGTGCGTCCTCGTCGACTGGTCCACGTGGAGCACAGGTTCTCCGTTCAATCGGTGGTGGGGGTTCAGCGGAGCCCTGCAGCTGGGTCCTCGGTGAGCCAGCCCTGGGCACGCCAGTACTCCATTGCTCTGGTGATGGCGGCTGCGGCGGTGCGGCGACGTTCATCCTGACGGGCGTCCCAGGTGGCGTCGAACCAGCGCCGCAGCGAGTCAGCCGTGCCCGGCCCGTCGAGCGTCTCGAGGCGGCTTGCCGGACCGAGGTGCTGGCCTAGAAGGAGCATCGCGAGGCTGTCGGCTTCGGGATGTGCGCTCAGGTAAGCCTCGATTGCCTGGCGAGCTGTCGGCCGGTTGAGGCGCTGCTCCTTGGCTGGCAACGGCTCCGGTCGCGCAGGTCCTGGGCGTCTCGCGGGAGGCTTCTTCTCCGCCTTCGGCGTAGGTGTGGTCGATGCCGCGAGGGGTGCCCGCGTCCCGCCCTCCGCCGGCGCGTTGTCGACACTGTTGGTGCCGGCCGCAGGTGCAGGCTTCCTGGGTAGGTGACGGGGCACGTCTCGCCCGAAGAGGAAGACCGACACGTAGGTCTCGGGGACCGGTCGGTTCCCGCCGAGCGACTCAGCGATCGCGTCGGCGTCGCAGACCGGGCACAGGGGCAGGTCACGGCGTCCCACGATCGCGAGCTGGTTTCCGCGGGGCTGCCGGGTCATCACCTGGGGACGGACGACGACGTCCGCGCGGGCGCAGGAGTTGCATCGAGTCGCGCCGCGTAGCCACTGGGCGCCGCAGGCCTCGCAGGTCACCTCGATGTCGTCACCGGAGGTACGTCCTCGCAGGCGCTCGTCCTCCCCGCAGGCGGGGCACTGGCTGATCGTGGCCACGGGTCAGGTCACCTCCCCTCTGTCAGGCACTCGCTGCCAGGTGCGGCATCCAGTCGCAGACCTCGTCGAGGTTCTTGTAGAACTGCTCGGGCAGGGCGAGGAGCTCGGTGATGACCTCGTGGGGGGCGTTGTTGTTGTAGGCGGTGCGCAGCAGCTGTGTGCGGCTGGCCCAGGTGACGGTGAAGGCGTTGCCCACGTAGTAGGCGATCTGGTCTCGGGTGACCGTGTGGTCCACGGTGTGCGGTTTCCTTCCTCAGATAGTGGTGTCGAGCTCGGCTGCTGCCCAGCGGTGGATGTCGGCGCGTCGTACTCGTCGAGCCATCAGCCGGATGCGGCGGTGCCGGTCTCGCGCGTCGCTGGCGAGGACCTGCTCCATGACGCGGCTGGTGCCGTCGATGTCGAAGGGGTTGCACATGAACGCCTCGCGGAGCTCGGTGGCGGCCCCGGTGAACTCGCTGAGAACGAGCGCGCCGTCGGGGCGTCCTCCGGCGTGGGAGACGACGACGTACTCCTTGGCGACCAGGTTCATCCCGTCCTCGAGCGGGGTGACCAGCATCTGGTCGGCGAGCTGGTAGTAGGCCAGCAGCGCGGCCCGTGGGACGCCCCGGTGGAAGTAGTGCACGGGCACGTCCTGCCCGGGTTCGGTGAACCGGCCGTTGATCCGGCCGGTGGTCAGCTCGACCTGCTCCCGGAGCTGTTGGTACTGCTGCACCGCTCCTCGGCTCGGCACGGCGATCTGGACCAGCGACAGCTTGCCGCGCAGGTCGGCCCGACGCTCCAGCAGCCGCTCGAAGGCGAGCAGCCGCTCGAGGATCCCCTTGGTGTAGTCGAGCCGGTCCACGCCGAGGAGGACGTGGCGGCCCTCGAACTGGCGTGTGAGCTGGTCGAGCTTGCGGGTGACGTCAGGGGTGTCGACATCTCGGGTGAACTCGTCGACGTCGATGGAGATCGGGTTGGCGGCGGTCCTGACCACGCGACCGTCGGCGAGCTCGAGGTTCTTGCCCCGGACGGTCACCTCGTCGGCCAGGATGCGGCCGCAGGAGCGGACGAAGTTCTTGCGGTACCGCTCGGTGTGGAAGCTGAGCACCTCGGCGCCGAGCAGGCCACGCAGCAGCTCGGCCCGCCAGGGCAGCCTGCTGAACAGCTCGGGAGCCGGCCAGGGGATGTGCAGGAAGAACCGGATCCGGGTGAGCCCGGCTTCGCGCAGCATCTGCGGCATCAGCATCAGGTGGTAGTCGTGGACCCACACCAGATCTGAGTCGGGGTTGACGGTGATCTTCGCCGTCGCCGCGGCCATCGCCTCGTTGGCGCGCTGGTAGCACGCCCACCAACGGTTGTCGTACTCCGGCGTCCCGACCAGGTTGTGGAACAGCGGCCACAGCGTGGCGTTAGCGAATCCGTCGTAGTAGCCGCGTGCGGTGTCCCGGGACAGTGCCACCGGCTCCAGCCGAGCGTCGGTGCCCGGAAGCGTGTCGGGGAGGTCGCGGGAGCCGCCGTCCCAACCGACCCAGGTGGTGCGTCGCTTGGCGACGACGGGACGCAGAGCGGTGACGAGCCCACCGGCCGATGCCCGCCAGGTGGAACCGGCGCGCTGGACGGGGAGTCTGTTCGAGACCACCACCAGGCCTGCGTCGTCGCTGATCACTCCCCAGAGTCTACCCTTACGTGACAGAAGGATCTTCCCCGCCGGTCCGCGCCAGCACAGGGACTGACCGGCAGCACCCGCCTGGGCGCGCGTGTCACTCTCACGCTTGGGTAGACTCGTCCTTCAGTCGCAGACCCATCGACCGAGTCGCGACACCCCTGGTTCCCACCGCCCCTCGCAAATTTCTGGAGTTCCCGCTGTGTCCGAGATCGAGCTCCGTGCCGAGATCGACCACCACGACCGCGCGCGTACCGCCATGGAGACGATGCGCAACACGACCGTGACGCTGACCGACAAGTTCCAGGTCGACTTCATCGAGGCCAAGCAGAACCGCTACGCCGACGACGCCGGCCCGGACCACAACATGGGGTTCGCCATGGCGCGGCACAGCGGCGAACGCCTCGACGACCTCGCCGCCCGCGACATCCCCCTGTTCTTCGGACGAATCTGGCTCGACTCCGGCGACGACTACCACCTCGGACGACGCCACGTGCGTGACGAGACCGACCGGTCGATCCCCCTGGTCGTGGACTGGCGCGCCGCCATCGCCGAGCGCTACTACCGAGCCTCCGCTCACCGGCGGCTCGAGGTCACCAAGCGGAGACGCTTCGGTTTCCAGGGCAGCACGCTGACCGGTTTCGAGGACGAGGACCTCCGCCTGGGACAGGACTTCGCCTCCGACTTCCTGACCACAGAGATCGAGCGCCCACGGACCGGTCCGATGCGCGACATCGTCGCCACCATCCAGCCCGAGCAGGACGAGCTGATCCGCCGCAACGCCGAGACCACGTTGTGCGTCCAGGGCGCACCGGGCACCGGGAAGACCGCGGTGGGTCTGCACCGTGCCGCCTGGCTCCTCTACAACTACCCGGGCAAGCTCTCACGAAGCGGCATGCTGGTCGTAGGACCCAATGAAAGCTTCCTGCGCTACATCGCAGGCGTCCTGCCCACGCTCGGTGAGACATCGGTGTGGCAGATCACCGTCGACGAGCTGACCGGGGCAGCCGAGGCGGCCCACAGCGACCCGCATGACGTGGCCTTGCTCAAGCACGACGGGCGCATGGCCGAGGTCTGCGAGCGGGCCGTGTGGAGCCACGTGGGCCAGGTCCAGGACAAGCTGATGATCACCCATGCCGGGGCACGGGCGTACCTCGACGTCGACGACCTGGGCGATGCGGTCCGCCAGGCACGGGAGACCAACCGCACCTGGGACGCAGGCCGCAAGTCGCTGGAACGGGCAGTGGTGCACGGGCTGATGCGCCAGCTCGAGGCGCGTCTCATGCGGGCCGGGGACGCCAAGTGGGCACAAGACATCAAGCGCAAACCCGAGGTCAAGGCCTTCCTCGACGCGGTGTGGCCCCGTCTGTCCGCCAAGCAGGTCCTGCGGAAGCTCTACACCGACGACACCTTCCGTGCATCGGTGTGCTCCGGGTTGTTCACCGCAGACGAGACGGCCCTGTTGGGTCGTCAGGGTCCGCTCAAGCCGTCCGCGGCCGACGTCCTGCTGCTCGACGAGCTCCAGTCGCACCTGAAGTCGCTCGCGTCCATGCAGACCTATGGCCACGTGGTGGTCGACGAGGCCCAGGACCTCTCCCCCATGCAGTGCCGCGCCATCGCCCGACGCTGTCCGTCCGGCGCCCTGACCGTGCTCGGCGACCTGGCCCAGGGCACGACCCCGTGGGCAGCCGCCGACTGGGAGACGCAGATGCGGCACCTCGGCCGCGCCGACGCTGAGCACACCGAGCTCACCACGGGCTTCCGGGTGCCTGCCGTGATCATCGAGCTGGCCAACCGGCTCCTTCCTCAGCTCGGAGTCTCGGTGTCGCCGGCGCGGTCGGTCCGCTCGGACGGAGCCGTCCACCTGCTGGCCTGCGACGACCTCGTCACCGGCACCCTCGACGCCGTGGCCAAGGCTCTCGTGGACGAAGGCATGGTCGGCGTCATCGCACCGGACTCGGCTCTCGAGGAGCTGCAGCGGGCCCTGCCGTCCAGCCCGCGCGTCGAGCTGGTGCCCGCCAGCCTCGCCAAAGGGCTCGAGTTCGACCATGTCGTCCTCGCCCAACCCCGCGACTTCCTCGCCGGACCGAGCGCCGGCGACAACCAACGAGCTCGCGTGGGGCTGCGGCACCTGTACGTCGCCCTCACCCGCGCGGTCTCCCGCCTCACCATCGTCCACACCGAACCGCTCCCGCCTGAGCTCGACCACGTGTCCCAGACGGTTGAGCCATCCACGGGGTGGGACCGGTGAACGTGCGCGTGCCCGCCCACCCGAAACCGAGCTGAACATGCCACGCATCCCTCGACATGAGCTGCGTGAGCACACCGCGGCGGCGTTCCGGTCCGGCGGGGCCATGAGGAGCGACCTGCTGATGACCGCCATCCAGTCCGCGGCCCGCCAAGAGGTCATCGACACCCTGCTGGGGCTCACCGAGGGCTACTACGAGACCTTCGACGAGATCTGGCTACAACTGTCCAAGGAGGACCAGAGTTGAACCGCACCGAACCCGGCAGAACGCCCAGCGCACCCATGGATAGCGTGACGCTGTGAGCCATCCCCACCCAGAGCTTCAGTCTCCCCCGAAACTGCCCGCAGACGGTCTGCGCATCGTCGGGCTCGGCGGTCTCGGCGAGATCGGCCGAAACATGACCGTGTTCGAGCACCGCGGGAAGCTGCTCGTCGTCGACTGCGGCGTGCTGTTCCCCGAAGAGCACCAACCCGGGATCGACGTCATACTTCCCGACTTCAGCTGGATCCGCGACCGCCTCGACGCCGTCGCCGCCGTGGTGCTGACCCACGGCCACGAGGACCACATCGGCGGTGTCCCGTACCTGCTGCGGGAAAGACCGGACATCCCGGTCGTCGGTTCCAGGCTGACCCTGGCGCTGATCGACGCCAAGCTCAAGGAACACCGGATCAAGCCGAAGCTGCAGCACGTCGAGGAGGGCGACCGGGTCACGCTCGGACCCTTCGACCTGGAGTTCCTCGCCGTCAACCACTCCATCCCCGACGGGCTCGCCGTGGCGATTCGCACCGCGGCCGGTCTGGTCCTGCACACCGGCGACTTCAAGATGGACCAGTTTCCCCTCGACAGCCGCATCACCGACCTGCGCGGCTTCGCCCGCCTCGGCGAGGAGGGCGTGGATCTGTTCATGGTGGACTCCACCAACGCCGAGGTCCCCGGGTTCACCATGTCCGAACGCGAGCTCACACCAGCGATCGAGACCGTGTTCCGCACCGCTCCAAGGCGCATCATCGTCTCCAGCTTCGCCAGCCACGTCCACCGCATCCAACAGATCCTCGATGCTGCTCACGCCCACGGCCGCAAGGTCGCCTTCGTGGGCCGGTCGATGGTGCGCAACATGGGCGTCGCCCGCGACCTGGGCTACCTCCGAGTCCCTGAGAACCTCGTGGTGCCGTTCGAACAGCTGGAACGGATGGGCCCGACCAGGGCGGCGATCGTCTGCACCGGATCCCAGGGCGAGCCGCTGGCCGCGCTGTCCAGGATGGCCAACCGCGAGCACAAGATCAGGATCGAGGCCGGCGACACGGTGCTGATGGCCAGCTCGGTCATCCCCGGCAACGAGAACGCCATCTCCGGCGTCATCAACGGCCTCACCCGGTGGGGCGCCAAGGTGGTGCACAAGGGCAACGCGAAGGTGCACGTCTCCGGTCACGCCAGCGCTGGAGAGCTCGTCTACTGCTACAACGTCGTCCGGCCCGCGAACGTGATGCCGGTCCACGGGGAGTGGAGACACCTCCAAGCCAACGCCGACCTGGCCGTCAAGACCGGGATCGACCCGAAGCGGGTCGTCATCGCCGAGGACGGCGTGGTCGTCGACCTCGTTGGAGGTCGCGCGCAGATCACCGGGAAGGTGCCGGCAGGCAACGTGTACGTCGACGCGCAGACCGTCGGCGGTGCCACCGAGGCATCGCTGAAGGACCGGCGCACCCTCGCCGAGGAAGGCGTGGTCACGGTACTTGCCATCGTCGACGCCGATACCGGCGAGCTGGCCGAGCCGCCGGAGTTCCTGATCCGCGGGTTCGTCCATGACCAGGAGGCATTCGAAGGGGCGGTACCTGTCGTGGAGAAGACCCTTGCCCATGCGGCCCGGGAAGGCATCGGTGAGGCCCACCAGCTCGAGCAGATGATCACCCACGACGTGGGCAGGTGGGCGCACAAGAAGTTCCGCCGCAGTCCCCTGATCATCACCATCGTGGTGGATGCCTAGGGCTGCGGCGGCTCCGGGTGAGCCATCGCCGTCGCCGGCGCACAGGGTATGGGATGTCTCTGCGACGGCAAGGGTCCTCTACGCCGTCGCGACGTTGGGACTGACCACCCTCCTGGCCCTGGCGGCATGGTTCTCGGCCTCGGCCGGCGAGGTGCTCTACAGGGCCGTCGTACCCCATACCACGGGCTTGCCGATGATCGGCGTACTCGCAGACGCAGCGACCCTGGGGTTGCTCGTCGGCTACGGAGTCGTCCTGTGGCGGTCTCGGCGCACCGTCAGGGTCCTGGCGCTGGGTCTCGCGGCCGGCGCGGGTGTGATGGTGGGGTACGTCGCCAGTGAGTCGGTCAAGCTGCTGCTCAAGGAGGAGCGGCCGTGTCGCGTCGTCCTCCCCCTCGAGGAGTGCCCCGCGGTCGGAGACTGGTCATTCCCGAGTAATCACATGGCCATCGCCGCCGGTCTGGCGCTGGCCATCTGGGTCCTCGCCCCGCGGTCCTACCGGTGGGGCGCTGCGCTGGTCGTGGCTGTCGCCGTCGGCCGCGTGGGCCAAGGCGCGCACTACCCGCATGACGTCCTCGCGGGCGCCGTTCTCGGCCTTGGCGTGGTCGCTGTGACAGTGCTGGCCGGTGCTCCCGCGATCGCCGGCCTGCTGACCAGGATGGATGGTAGGCCGGCTACGCTCACGCCAGGACCGCGGCCGCAGCACGACGACCGTCCACGGTAGCGGCGACTGAAACGCCAGGACCGCCCGAGGTTGCGGGGCCCCGTGCCTTGAGCCCGGGATCGCATCTCGGCCGCACACTCGGTTTGCCGGCGCGCCTCGCAGTCGCTTGGTGGGTCAGCGGCCTGTGTTTCACACGGTGTAGCGGCGCAGTCCCGTCTGCTGGCCCGCGATCGACAGGACACCGTCGAGGTCGGCGAAGCAGAGGCCGTCCCGGTGCACGGTGTGGATGCCCGAGACCTG
Source organism: Nocardioides pakistanensis (assembly GCF_054781215.1). Lineage (NCBI taxonomy): Bacteria > Bacillati > Actinomycetota > Actinomycetes > Propionibacteriales > Nocardioidaceae > Nocardioides > Nocardioides pakistanensis. The sequence continues at coordinate 69,845 of NZ_BAAGUV010000011.1, forward strand.
GTCGACACGCACCTCGTCTGTCATCCAGGTGCGCTCCTCACCCCGCACAGGCCGCGCTACCACCCGGGCCAGGCCGGGCAAGGGTTGGACCACCAGCTCGGTCCCTGCCTCGAGGACCACGGGCACGTTGTCTCCCACGGTCATGCGCAGCTCACCTGTCTCGGGCTGGTTGGGCACCACCCGGACTTCGTCGAACGCGACGTCTGGGATCTGCCCGGACACCGACGGGAACATGTGCGGCTCGTCGTGATGGAAGAAGGTCCGAAGGATCGGCATCTCCTCAAGACGAGGGGTCGTCTCGCGCTCATGCTCGCGATCACGAGCCCGAACGATGGGGACCCCTGCGAGGGCAGCGACGCGCTCGGCTTCGAGGCCGGCGCCTCCCGTGGCATCGACGTACACACAGACATGCGGGAGCTTCTCGCCCCGCAGGGAAGCAGTAGCCAACGCGGACGCGGTCATCGCCGCTGCCAGGTCGTGTACGTCGACGTTCTCCCGACTGAGTCGCCGACGGATCGCTGCGGCCTCACTCCGACGAGCGTGTCCGAAGCCGCGCAGGACTCCTACGACAGGAGATCCACAGGCGCATTCGCCGGCCACCGCGGAGGCGGCCTCGACGATACGGCTTCGGCGCGAAGGTGCTCGCACGGTCCAGTCCGGCCGACGCGGCAGATGGAGCGCCATGCCGTGATCACTCAACGGGCACCTCCGGCATGTGTCTCCACAGGTCTCGGACGTGGGAGAAATGGCGGTCCGGCAGCTCGGCGATCCGGTCGAGGACGGCGGGCGGTGCCTTCTTGCTGGTGGCGACAGCGAGGATCTCAGAGCGCCGCGCGCCGCCGGCCTCGAATGCGTCCCAGACCGCGTCCGCGATGGCGACGCGCGTGACCGTGCTCATCGCCACTCCCGGGTGGTGTACTCGTGGATCTGCCGTGCCGGCCGGGCGGTGACCCACCGGAAGCTTCCGTTGGTCTCGGTGATCCGCTGGCGAACCGTCTCCACCTCGCTGTTGGCGACCTGGGTGAGCTTCTGCCAGCTTCCCTCGCGACGGACCTCGAACGTCGTGCAGTCATGGTCAGTGGACAGCCGCTGCGCGATCACCTCGTGCTCGCGGCCGTCGACGTACCGCACCTTGTATGTAGCCACGCGACTCCTCATGCGATTGACAACTGCCCGAAAGTCTACCCTTACGTAAGGTAAGACTGAAATCGGAGCTAGGTGGAGCACATGGCCGCACGAGGGCGCGTGGATGTGACTCTGCCGTGACGTGACGGTAGACTCGTCGAATCAGTGTTCTCGACAGGATGCGAACGTCATGGGTCTTCACCACATGCAGATCGGCGAGGTCGCCGAACAGACCGGTCTGAGCCTGCGCACGATCCGGTACTACGAGGAAGTGGGACTGGTCACGCCGTCGGCACGTACGACCGGCGGTTTCCGGCTGTACTCCGAGACCGACGTCGCGCGTCTGCGGCTGGTGCGGCGGATGAAGCCGCTGGAGTTCTCCCTGGAGGAGATGAAGGACGTTCTGTCGGTCCTCGACGGTCTCGAGGCCGGTGACCCCCTCAGCGTCGAGCATGACCAGCTGGTCGGGCGGCTCGAGATGTATCGCGAGGTGACCGCAGCCCGCGTCACCGCCCTGAAGGAACAACTCGAGGTCGCGGAGAGTTTCGCTAGTGACCTACGACGCGAGATCAACCGGCAGAAGAAGAAGGCGGCGAACCAGAGCAAGTGACTGCTACAGCCACGACGCAGGTCGACGGCACCCTCGTTGCCCGGGAAGCCAGCCGACGCCGCACGTTTGCGGTGATCAGCCATCCCGACGCCGGCAAGTCGACCCTGACCGAGGCGCTCGCCCTGCACGCGGAGGTGATCTCCGAGGCCGGCGCCGTGCACGGCAAGGCCGGCCGCAAGGGAACCGTCTCGGATTGGATGGAGATGGAGCGCGCCCGCGGGATCTCCATCACCTCCGCCGCGCTGCAGTTCGCCTACGGCGACCACGTGATCAACCTCGTCGACACACCCGGCCACGCCGACTTCTCCGAGGACACCTACCGCGTCCTCGCGGCCGTCGACGCCGCCGTCATGCTCGTTGACGGCGCCAAGGGCCTCGAGCCGCAGACCCTGAAGCTCTTCCAGGTCTGCCGCCACCGCCGGATCCCGGTGATCACGGTGATCAACAAGTGGGACCGCCCCGGCCGCGAGGCGCTGGAGCTGATGGATGAGATCGAGAAGGAGATCGGACTGCAGCCCACTCCCCTGACCTGGCCGGTCGGGATCTCCGGCGACTTCCACGGAGTGCTGGAGCGCAGCAGCGGCGACATGATCGCCTACACCCGCACCGCCGGCGGCGCGACCCGCGCCCCCGAGGAGCGGCTCGACCCCGACACGGCGCTGACCGAGTACGGCGTCGACTGGCAGAACGCCCTCGAGGAGCACCACCTGCTCGAGGCCGACGGCGCCGAGCACGACCAGGAGCTCTTCCTCGCCGGAGAGACCACGCCGGTGCTGTTCGCGTCCGCGATCCTCAACTTCGGGGTCGCCCAGCTGCTCCGCACCCTGGTCACCCTGGCCCCCGCACCGTCGGCGACGCCGGACGTCGACGGCGCCAAGCGCGAGGTCCACGAGCCGTTCAGCGCGTTCGTGTTCAAGGTCCAGGCCGGCATGGACGCCGCCCACCGCGACCGGCTCGCCTACGCCCGGGTCACCTCCGGGGTGTTCCGCCGCGGCATGGTCGCCACCCACGCCGACACCGGCCGTCCGTTCGCCACCAAGTACGCCCAGGCCGTCTTCGGCCGCGAGCGCTCTGTCGTGGACACCGCCTACCCCGGCGACATCGTCGGCCTGGTCAACGCCAGCGCCCTGCGGGTCGGTGACACGATCTACGAGACGCAGCCGGTCCGGTTCCCCCCGATCGCGAGCTTCGCACCCGAGCACTTCATGGTCGTCCGCGCCAAGGACGCCGGACGCTACAAGCAGTTCCGCCGCGGCATCGAGCAGCTCGACCAGGAAGGGGTCGTCCAGGTGCTGCGCTCCGACGTCCGCGGCGACCAGGCCCCGGTGCTCGCTGCGGTTGGCCCGATGCAGTTCGAGGTCGCCGAAGCACGTATGGCCAGCGAGTTCAACGCACCCGTGCGGCTCGAGCGCCTCGACTACTCCGTCGCCCGCCGCACCCGGCCAGAGGACGTCGCCGAGCTGAACAGCCTGCGCGGCGTGGAGGTCCTCAAGCGCTCCGACGGTGAGCTGCTGGCCCTGTTCCCCGACAAGTGGCGTGCCCAGGCCGTCGAGCGCAACCAGCCCGAGCTGATGCTCGAGCCCCTCGTCGCAGGAGAGCGTTGAGCAGCCAACAGACCCTGAAGGAACGTCTCTCCCCCGCAGCAGCCAAACCCGACAACTTCTACGGCTGGCACATCGTCGCCTACGCGGCGATCGCACTTGCCGCCACGGCACCGGGCCAGACCGCAGCCGTCTCGGCGTTCATCGACCCGATGATCCGCGACCTCGGCGTCAGCCGAGGGCAGATCTCGACCGCCTACCTGGTCGGCACCCTGACCGGCGCCGCAGCCATGCCGTTCGTCGGCCGTGCCATCGACCGGTACGGCACCCGGCGCAGCATGCTCGTCATCGGGACACTCTTCGGCGCGGTCCTGCTCTCGCTCTCCCTCGTCCACGGCCTCACCGGACTGACCATCGGCTTCGTCGGCATCCGCCTGCTCGGCCAGGGCGCCCTTGGCCTCACCGCCACCACGGCGGCCGCCCGCTGGTTCATCCGGCGCCGCGGGTCCGCGCTCGGGATCGTCTCCGCCGCCGGCGCGGCCGGGATCTCGGCGGCACCGCTGCTCCTCGAACGCCTGATCAGCGCGCACGGATGGCGCACCGCCTGGGTCGTCGAGGGCCTGCTGATCTGGGCCATCGTCATCCCCCTGGCTGTCTTCGCGATGAGAGACGACCCCGCCCACCTCGGTCAACGACCTGACGGCGTACCGGTCGAGGAACACGACACGCACCGTGTCGAGCGCGGCGCCACCCGTCGCGAGGCCTTCCGGACGCCGTTCTTCTGGGTGCTCACCGCCGGCGTGGCCGTGTCCGGCCTGCTCTCAACCGCCGTCGCATTCCACCAGATCAGCCTGCTCGGTGAACGAGGCCTGTCGACCGCCGAGGCTGCGGCGAACTTCATGCCCCAGACGATCGCCGGCCTGGTCGCCACCCTCGCTACCGGTCACCTCGTGGACCGGCTCAGCTCCCGGTGGCTCACCGCAGCCTCGATGCTCATGCTCGCCGGCGCCCTGGTGTGGGCCGTCGTGGTCGATCCCGGGTGGTCCGCCATCGGATTCGGCGTCGCCCTCGGCGCCTCGGGCTCCTCCATCCGCGCGCTGGAGGCTGCCTCGGTGCCGAAGTACTTCGGCACCAAGCACCTCGGTTCCATCCGCGGCTTCGTCGCCTCGATCAGCGTCGGATCCACCGCATTCGGCCCACTGCTCTTCGCCACCGGCTTCGAGATGACCGGCAGCTACACCACGGTGCTCCTGGGCAGCGTCGCCCTCCCGCTCGCGGTGGTCGTCGCGGCGATGGTCGTGAAGCCGCCGCGTGCCCGAGATCACGTCCCGGAGCCGGTCACCGGTTCGACCCTACCTTCCCGTTAGGGTAGGGTTGACCCAGTCTTCCGGAGCGGCCCCGCCCTCCGATCATGCCCCAGTTTCCCAGTTCTTCAGCACCTTCCGCACGCCTGCAACGACGCAGACAGCAGGGCAGCAAGCCCCTGGACATCGCGTGCCACGACCACGAAACGGATGACACGCGTGTCCCAGCAGCACCCTGCCCCCGTCCACCCCCGCGAGGTCGAGGAGGACGAGAACACCTCCGTCCTCGCCACCCTGCGGTCACCGAAGCGGCTGCGCACCGAGGTCTTCGCCGGCCTCGTCGTCGCCCTGGCGCTGATCCCCGAGGCGATCGCCTTCTCGATCATCGCCGGCGTCGACCCGCGCGTCGGTCTGTTCGCGTCGTTCACGATGGCCGTCTCGATCGCCTTCCTCGGCGGACGCCCCGCGATGATCTCCGCCGCCACCGGCGCCATCGCCCTGGTCATCGCCCCGGTCGCCCGCGACCACGGCCTGGACTACTTCATCGCCACGGTGATCCTGGCCGGCATCTTCCAGGTGCTCCTCGGCGCCGCCGGAGTCGCCAAGCTGATGCGATTCATCCCCCGCAGCGTCATGGTCGGCTTCGTCAACGCCCTGGCGATCCTGATCTTCCTCGCCCAGGTCCCGCACATGGTCGACGTACCCGGCCTGGTCTACCCCCTGATCGCGCTCGGTCTGGTCATCATGTACGCACTCCCCCGCGTGACCAAGGCCGTCCCGGCGCCGCTGGTGGCGATCGTGGTCCTCACCCTCATCACGGTGTTCATGGCCTTCGACGTGCCGACCGTGGGTGACGAGGGCGAGCTGCCCGACAGCCTCCCGACGCTGCTCATCCCGAACGTCCCGTTCACCATGGAGACCTTCCAGATCATCGCCCCCTACGCCCTGGCGATGGCCCTGGTCGGCATCCTCGAGTCGCTGCTGACCGCCAAGCTCGTCGACGACGTCACCGACACCCACTCCAACAAGACCCGCGAGACCTGGGGCCAGGGCGCCGCGAACGTGATCACCGGGTTCTTCGGCGGCATGGGCGGCTGCGCGATGATCGGCCAGACCATGATCAACGTGAAGGCCTCCGGTGCCCGCACCCGGATCTCCACGTTCCTGGCCGGCGTGTTCCTGCTCGTCCTGGTCGTCGGGGCCGGCGGACTCGTCGCCATCATCCCGATGGCTGCCTTGGTCGCGGTCATGATCGTGGTCTCGGTCGCCACCTTCGACTGGCACAGCATCCAGCGCAACACCCTGCGCCGGATGCCCAAGAGCGAGACCATCGTGATGCTCTCCACGGTCGCGGTCACCGTCTTCTCCCACAACCTCGCCTACGGCGTCATCGTCGGCGTGCTCGTGGCGATGGTGCTCTTCGCCCGCCGCGTCGCCCACCTCACGGTCGTCGAGGACGTCGCCGAGATCGGCGAGGACACCCACGTGTACGCCGTCCGCGGCGCCCTGTTCTTCGCCACCAGCAACGACCTGTACTCCCAGTTCGACTACGTCGGGGCCCCGAAGAACGTCATCATCGACCTCACCTACGCTGAGATCTGGGACGCCTCCACGGTCGCCGCCCTCGACGCGGTCCAGCACAAGTTCGAGTCCAAGGGCAAGAACGTGGAGATCGTCGGGCTCGACGGAGCCAGCGCGCACATGCACGACCGGCTCAGCGGCCACCTCGGCGCAGGCCACTGAAAGACGCCCCCGGCCCGCCCTTCCTAGCGAGTGGGCCGGGGGTCCACCTCTCACCCCGAGAAGGGAGCCCCATGAGCCTTAGGTTCGAGGAGCTCGACTGGCAGAACACCCCTCTCGGTGAGATCAGCCTGCGGCGCCGGGTCGAACCGTCCCTGGGCGTGGACGTCTACGAGGTGAAGCTCGGCGAGGAGTTCCTCATGTCCAGCCTCTTCACCGTCGCCGAGATCGAGCTCGCCCGACTCGGGCTGGCACAGACACCCGGCGACGACCTCGACGTACTCGTCGGTGGCTTGGGGCTCGGCTACACCGCCGCAGCCGCCCTCGAGGAACCCCGCGGCCGAACCCTGACCGTCGTCGACGCCATCGCGCCGGTCATCGACTGGCACCGCCGCAATCTCCTGCCCGACACAGCCGGTCTCGCCGACGATCCACGAGTCCGACTGGTGCTCGGTGACTTCTTCGGCCTGGTCGCCGGCGAAAGTGGCTTCGGAGAGGGCGCGCCGGAGCAGTACGACGCGATCCTCCTCGACATCGACCACACCCCACGGCACGTGCTCAACCCCAGCCACGCGGCCTTCTACACCCACGACGGCCTCACCGCACTGACGCGGTACCTGAAGCCCGAGGGCGTCTTCGCGCTCTGGTCCGACGACCCGCCGGACGAGGCGTTTCTCGAGGTGTTGTCCCAGGTCTTCCCCACCGCGCGAGCCGAGCTCGTCACGTTCCCGAACCCCCTCACCCGCGGCGAGTCCTCGAACACCGTCTACGTCGCCACCCGCTGACGACAGCTCCCTGCAGCCGATGTTTGCGCGCTAGGCTTCGGGCAGCGTCGCGTGCCGGTGGCAGACCGTGTCAGGCATGGAGGCGCCGGATCGAAGGAGCGCGACGACGATGACGTCGTTCCCTTCGCCCTCTGTCCGTGACTGAGGGCGACAAGACCAGGCTGGTCGCCTGGAGCCGTGAGCTGCGCGCCGTCCACGAACGGCTGCGGGAGGCACTGAGCATCACCCGAGCAGCACTCGCCGACGGCGACGCAGCCGCACCGGCCACGCGAGACCTGCTCCTCTACTGCGGTGGGTTCTGCACCGCGCTCACCGGACACCACCAAGGCGAGGACCGTGAGCTGTTCCCGGCCCTCGCCGAGCAGTATCCCGAGCTCCGCGAGACTCTGCGCTACCTGCAGCAGGACCACTCCATGATCGCGCACCTGCTCACCGGGCTCGAGGAAGCCGTCGATCGCTCGTCGACACCCCCTGAGCTGGATCGGCACCTCGAAGGCGTAGCCGCGATCATGGAGTCCCACTTCCGGTACGAGGAACGCCAGCTCCTCACCGTGCTCGAAACCCTGGACCTCCACGTCGACCCGCATGACGCTCTCGGACCACTTTGACCCCGAGAGGCGGTGGCCGCTGCCACATGGACTGGATCGGGTGACTCCGTGGCAACGCTGCCGATGCCTACGGCGCGGGCCACCTCTGAACCGCTACTTCGCTCAGCGGCGAAGGCAGGATTTGAACCCGTGGCCTCTGGAGTCACACAGGGCGATTCCGAGTGCCACCCAAAGTTGCGGGAAACAGCCGAATCGCTTGTGTTGTAGCAGCGTTCGCTGTCTCGAACACTTCCGACTGTAACCGGTCGTTTCGTGCACGTGACCACTGAATCCGGAGGGTTCGTGGAGGGTTGCTCGATTCCTCAGAGCAACTTGCTGACCTCGTTCGATGGGCGGCGCGACCGTTGTCGAATCAACCGATGGTGATGAGCAGAAGTCCCGAGATAACCAACCCGACCTCCACAAGCGTGACGAACACGGCCACGGGGAGGCGGTCGACGATCCTCTTGCCCGCCCAAGCGTCGAGCATGGTCGCCGGTGCAAGTGCGAGGCCGATCCCGGCACTGCCCCAGGTGAGCACCGAGGCCGCGCCGAAGACGATGAGCTTGACCAGGTGCATGACAACGGCCGAGGCGGCCTCGGTTCCGATGTAGGCGCCTCGGACGAGTCCGCGGGCGAGAAAGAACGGCGCAACCATCGGCCCCACGGAGCCGACCAGCGCTGAGCCGAACCCGGAGACTGCCCCGACCACCCCGAATCCTCGGTCGTCGAGCCGGGCTGCCTCGGGGCGCCACCGACGCCACACCACCATGGCGAGCAGGAAGACTCCGATGACCCGGGTGAGGGCGGGCACGGGGGCGGTGGCGAACAGCAGGCTGCCGGCGACGGCGGCCGGGACAGCCCCCACCGCGAACACCCCGACGAGGCGTCGGTCGATCTCACCGCGATTGAACCAGACCCGACCGCCGTTGCTGACGAGTTGCGCGATGGTGAGGATCGCGACCGCGTCGCGAGTACCGAACACCGCGACAAAGACCGGCAGCAGTAAGACGCCCCCGCCGAATCCGGCGACGGCTGAGAGCAACGCGGTGCCGAAAGCCGCCGCGATCACCAAGACGACCGCCAGGACGGAGAGATCGGTCACGGCGTTGGTTGGCACGGTGCCATTGTCCGGGGTCGTTCGGGACGGCTGTGAGGTGGTCGGCCACGGTGCAGCCCGCCGCGCGGGATCGTTCTCCAGGCCGGAATCACAGGAGCGCCGCGGTGGCTGCGTACCCGGCTGCGCAGGCGCCAAGTCCGATGACCAGGCTCGCGACGCAGTTTGCCGCCGCGGTGAGGACCGACCCCTCTTCCAGAAGCCGGACGGTCTCGAAGCCGAAGGTGGAGAAGGTGGTGAGGGCGCCGCAGAACCCGGTGCCGATGAGGGCGAGCAGCCAGGTCGGCGTGTCCAGGTCAACGACGACGGCGGCCGTGACGCCCAGGATCAGGGAGCCGAGGACGTTGACGGTGAAGGTGCCCCAGGGGAAGACGCTGTCGTGCCTGGACTGGACGAACAGGTCGGTCAGGTAGCGCATCGGCGCCCCGATGGCTCCGCCCAGCAGCACCATCGCCACCGTCACGGGTGGTCCTCCCCCGTGCTGGGCTGGGAGCGTCCTGCGTAGCGGATGACCTCGACTGGCTCCAGGATCACCAGCCCTTCGATCTCCAGTTCTTCCAGCTCGGGGAGGAATCCGCGAATCCTTTCGTCGGTGTCGACGATGATGACCGCGACAGGGAGATCCTCGCTGAGTGACAGGAGCCGGGTGGTGTGGATGTGGTTGGACTTCCCGAACCCCTCGATGCCGCGGAAGACGCTGGCGCCGGCGAGGCCGGCCCGGTGCGCCCGGTGCACGATCTCGGTGTAGACGGGGTGGTGGTGCGCTTGGTCGGACTCCCCCACCATGATCGTCAACCTGGTCGCGGTGCCTTGCAGCGTCATCGGGTGCTCCTTCGATCGGGTCGTGGGTTCATGGGCGCGCTGCTTCCCGGCGCCGTCGCCGATGCTGCGCCACACGCACGGCAGCGCGCGCGGAGAAGATTCCGAGCCACACCGCAACCAGGCCAGCAATGAGAGAGCCGGCCAGGTAGGTGAAGGCGGTGAATGCCTCGTCACCGACGAGGAGGTCACGCGACTCGAGCATGTATGTCGAGAAGGTGGTGTAGCCGCCGAGCAGCCCGACGCCCAGGAACGGGCGGAGATAGCGATGGGGTGGCCACACGTCGAGCAGGAACACCATCAGTATTCCGAGGGCAAGTCCCCCGGAGATGTTCTCGACGAACGTCGCCCATGGGAACTCGTCGCCGGACCACGGCAGCAGCTCTCCCACACCCCACCGCGCGAGGCTTCCCAGTGCGCCTCCGGCGCCGATCACGAGCAGGACGTCCCAGTGCGACCGCAGCACGCCGGTGCGTCTGCGCTGCTTCGGGCGTGACGCGGTGGGCACGTCGGAGTCCACGGGAAGTTGGTTTTCCCGGTGGTCCGCGATGGCGTTCTCTTCGGGCACACGAACTCCTACCTCGTCAGGTAGGGACTGTTGGTGGCCCGGTGCCACGGTTGTCGGCGAGCCCCACCGCCATCGTGTGGGCTCATGCTAACCAGTCGATAGACCCGTTGCTCCAGCCGGAGTGGTGTCGCGAGACCCTCAGAACGAGTGCAGGGCCACATCGGGGGCGGCGTCGGCGATCTCCAGGATTCGGTTGTACTTCGCCACACGTTCGCCTCGCGCCGGCGCTCCGGACTTCAGCTCTCCGCACCCGGACCCGACCGCGAGATCGGCGATGAAGGAGTCCTCGGTCTCACCGGACCGATGCGAGATCATCGCCGCGTAACCAGCCTCGCGGCACACCGCCAGCGCCTCCAGGGTCTCGGTGACGGTGCCGATCTGGTTGACCTTGATCAGCGCCGCGTTGCCGACGTTGCGGCCGATGGCATCGCGGATGATGGCTGGGTTGGTGACGAAGATGTCGTCTCCCACCAGCTGAACGGTGTCGCCGAGCCGCCGGGTCAGGTCGATCCAGCCGTCCCAGTCGTCCTCGGCCAGGCCATCCTCGATGCTCCAGATCGGGAACCGGTCGACGAGCTCGGCGTAGTAGTCGACCATCTCGGCGGTGCTCATCGCCTTGCCGGCCACGTGATAGGCGCCGTCTCGGTAGAACTCGCTGGCCGCCGGGTCCAACGCGATGGCGATCCCGTCTCGGCCCGGGGCGTATCCGGCGTCGTTGATGGCCTCCACCAAGGTGGTCAGCACGTCCTCCGGCAACGCGATGTCGGGGGCGAAACCCCCCTCGTCGCCCAGGCCGGTCGCGAACCCGGCAGCCGTCAGGCGGGCCTTCAACGCGGCGTACACCTCAGCACCCGCCCGGACGGCCTCGGCATAGGTGGAGGCCCCGAGCGGCGCGAGCATGAACTCCTGGAAGTCCAGGCTGTTCGGCGCGTGGGCGCCACCGTTGACCACGTTGAAGTGCGGCACCGGCAGCGTCGGGGTCACCCCCGTCGGCGTGAGGTAGCGCCACAGCGGGACCTGCTCGGCCGCGGCGAAGGCACGGGCAGCGGCCATGGACACCCCGACGATGGCGTTCGCGCCAAGAGTCGACTTGTTCTCGGTCCCATCGAGCTCGATGAGCAGGCGGTCCAGCTCAGCAAGGTCCACGAAGCTTCGGCCGGCGAGCGCCGCGGCAATAGGTCCGTTGACGTTGGCCACCGCAGACGTCGTTCCCTTACCGCCGTACCGCGAGGCGTCGTCGTCCCGGAGTTCGACGGCCTCCCCCGAGCCGGTCGACGCCCCGGACGGAACCCCGGCCCTGACGTCGTTGCCCGCGCCATCCCGGAGGACCACAGCAACGGTAGGCCGACCCCGCGAGTCCAGGATCTCAACAGCATGAACAGACTTAATCTCGATGGTCATGGTTGACCCCTCTGTGGCTCGAACCCGGCGGTGGACAACTCCCACTCTCACGTAGGCAGGCGAGTCGCAGAAGGGGCCGTTAGCGTTGGCCGGGTGACTGCAGCCGCCCACCCTCCGGCCGGCCCCGCTGTGGGGGGCGGGCGGTGGCTCACGGGCCCGGCAGGATTCGCGGGTGGCGCAGCCGTGGGTCTTCTCGGAGGACTGGTGGGCCTCGGCGGAGCGGAGTTCCGCCTCCCCCTGCTCCTGAGCGTGTTCGGCTTCGCGGCCCTCGCAGCGGTGATCGTGAACAAGGCCATGAGTCTGGTCGTCGTGATCGCGGCAACCCCGGCCCGGCTGGCCGCGGTCCCGCTGGCAAACGTGGGAGCCCAGTGGCCCGTGGTGGTCAACCTGCTCGCAGGAAGCCTGGTGGGTGCTTGGCTGGGCGCGTCGTGGGCAACTCGCATGGCGACGGCGACGTTGTACCGGGTCCTGGCGGTGCTGCTGGTGCTGATTGCCCTCGTCTTCACCGCCGAACGCCTCGGCACGCTGCCTGCACTCGATCTGGCAGAACCGGTGCAGCTCGTGGCCGGGGTGGTGGCCGGCTTCGGGATCGGGGTGGTCGCCGCGCTGATGGGAGTAGCCGGTGGCGAGCTCCTGATCCCGACGCTGGTGCTGCTGTTCGCCGTCGACGTGAAGCTGGCAGGCTCGCTGTCGCTGCTTGTCTCGCTGCCCACGATGCTGGTCGCGTTCTTCCGCTACAGCCGAGACCAGGCCTTCACTGTCCTGGCGTCGCACAAGCGATTCGTCGCCGCCATGGCTGCCGGGTCCGTGACCGGCTCCGTGGCGGGCGGGCTGCTCCTCGGCGTCGTCCCGGAGCTGGTGCTGGTACCACTGCTGGTGGCACTGCTGCTGTTCTCCGCCGTCAAGGTATGGCGGCACGCCTGACCAGAAGGATCGCCGCGAAGCGGGACATCGGGATGCTGCGTGACAACGACGAAGAGGAGCAGCACGATCGGGCGCGTGCACGACTGGCTGCGACCCTCGCCGATGCCGCCCTACGCCCCAAGAAGTTCGAGCGCCAGCCTTCATTGGCCGACGGGTTCATCCGCCAGTTCGAGAATGCGCTCGCGGCCAGTGCCGTCTCAACGAGGACGGCCGCCGCGTAGACCAGGGCCCCAACCGGAGGCATGTCCGAGCGCATTCGGTCCGCTCGGTGTTCATCATCAGCCCCGACAACAAGATCCGGCTGATGATGACCTACCCCAAGAGCGCCGGCCGCAACTTCGACGAGATCCTCCGCGTCCTCGACGCCCTGCAGATGAACGACCTGGACCCCTTCGCCACCCCGGCGGACTGGAAGCCCGGCGACCGGGTGATCGTGAGCAACGACATCCCCACCGAGGAGGCACAGAAGCGCTTCAGCGACCTCGAGGTCGTCAAGCCCTACCTCCGCTACACCGCCAGCACCGGCAACTGAAGCAGCGAACCAGCGCGCCCGGGAGCAGGCCGGCCTGATCGGCCTGCTCCCCCAGGACGCCCGATGGTCCAAGGCGCCCGGCAAGACCACCAAGAAATGCTGACCTGCAACGGCCCTGCATCGTTGCGCACATTCGAAGTTGCAGGTGTCCCGGGCGCACATCCTGGGAAGCCGGCCTCAGGGCTCCCGAAGAGACGTGACCCGGCGACTTCGGAGACGTTTACGACCAGTAAACGTCCAACAACAGTCGCCACCGAAGCGTCCTGGTCGGCCAGCGTTTGCGCAGGTCATCGGCCCCTTGCGCGCTCCGATAACTTGACCAAGCGACACTTCAGAACAGTTCAAAACGTAAACCGGCTCTGACTCGCGTTTCCGCAGGTCAGAGCCGGTTTTTTTGGTCGGGCTGACAGGATTTGAACCTGCGACCCCTTGACCTGTGGCTGGCGCTTTGCCCTTGCTTGCTGTGAACTGCCCAAGACGGCTCTGACCTGCGAAAACGTGCTACACGGCTCTTCCTCATACTTGTTGGCAACGGCGGGCTTCAGTGGACTTCTGCGCTGGTAAACGTCCAATAAGCGTCCAGCCAGTCAGATCTCCACCGTCCCCTCGCCCGGCGAGCCCCTGACCGCCCACAAGGACGCAGGCTTCTTTCGCTAATGGTCTCCCGTAGCCTCGATCCGGGCATGTCTCCCGTCGAGCCGGGAGCGTGACGTGCTGCCGGACTGGGAGGCGATGGATGGACCGCTAGAAGCGGCTGACCTCCTTAGATACGCCCACTCGCTATCCAGCCATCTGTCTGGATGAAGACGTTGAGCTAGACAGTACGAGGGACCGCTCGGTCTGAGTGGTTGCGGGCTCCCCGCATCGGAGTCGGAGCCAGCTCGCGAGGAGCTCGCCGGATCGGTGCAATATCGGACTCGCGCCGCCCCGCATGCCGCGCTCGTCGGATATAAGGGGAGCGGGGTGAACTTGATGATCCTCGCCCAGTACGGACTCGGCCTGCCGTGAAGCGCGGTCCACGAGACGGGGTCCTCGGCGGGACTGCGTTCGATGCAGAAGCTGTAGCGCTGCTCCCGGATGCTCTGCGACCACGTACCCGCGGGGCCTTGGAGTTGGTCGTAGCCGACGCGAGGGTTCAGACCGGGGACGACCACCCGCGGCTCATGGCGGACGCACCGCAGGTCACCGACTCACGGGTCCGGGTAGTGCCCGAGGTCGACCGCCCCCTCTACGTGGCCCGAGTAGCGGTCCACCCACCGCTCCAGAGGCGGAACCAGGTGGTCCCGGCCCGAGAGCCACCGGGCGAGCACGTCGTCCCAATATCCGCCACCCTCGCGCGTCCACCGCCCTCGGCCGTCAGTCCCCCCGCCTGCCTCAGCGTGCCTGCGGTCCTGAACCTACCCACCGACCGGCGTAGGAATGCCGCCACCCACGCGCCGCGCCGCGCCGCCTTGACGGGCGACTACGCTGCGCTCGTGGAGCCCGCCCCGGACGAGATCACCGTCGCCGAGGCCGCACGCATCCTCTCCTGCGACGAGGCGGCCGTGCCCCGGCTTCTGCGCAGGCACGGCCTTCTCCACGAACCCCTCACCCGCAACGGCATCGAGGAGCTGTCCCTGCGGCGTTGGCGGCGGGCGCACTCCCGGTGGCCGAACAGCTACTGGGTGACCCGTGACCAGGCCGCCGCCATCCTGGGCGTCAACCGGGCGAGGGTGGGACAACTGGTGAAGGCCGGCCTCGTACCCTACGAGCGCAGCACCCGCACCTCCCGCGGACACCGCGTGTTCCGCCGCGACCAGCTCACCGTGGTCGCGAACGCACGGCGCTTCCGCCGGCCCGGAGTACGGCAGGACGTCTCCCAGCTCTGACCCCGGACGCCTCGTTGCCGCCAGCCCTGTCGACGGAGTCGGCGCGTCCGGCAGCGGTCCGTGGCAGACTGCGGCCTCGTGACCGACCCGCTGCCGCGACGCTTCTACAAGCTCGACGAGGTCGCCGAGATGCTCTCCACCTCCCACTCCCAGGTGTACGCCCTCGTGCGCCGCGGCGAGCTCGCCGCCATCAAGCTCGGCGGACGCGGGCAGTACCGCGTCGAACAGCGCGACATCGACCGGTACGTCGAACGGCTGTACACCGAGACCAAGGAGTGGATCGCCGCCCACCCGTTCGTGGAGAGCCCTAGCCCCAGCGAACGCACCGCCGCAGGCGATGAGGACGACCCGACGGTCGACGCCGACGCCACGCCGTAGGGGCCGCTACATCGGGTCAGCTACGCGGGGTCCAGCAGGCCCGCCGGGAGCCACTCCTCCACGACCAGCCAGCCGTCGTCCTCGAACACCGGCCGAACCACCCGTCCCTGGAACCCGTCGGTGGTGCGGCGCCACTCCAGCAGCAGCGCGGGGAGCCGACCGTGCCGGTCGGTGACCCAGCAGTGCTTCAACCGCTCCGGCGGCGACGGCTGCCGCTCCTCCTCCGCCCGGACACGGTCTGCCATCGGCCCCCACTGTCCCCGCTTGCTCATGCCGCCGGCCATCTATCCATGATGCCGCAGAATCGCACACACGTTCGACCTCCCCCCGCGATGAGTCGCAAGAAGAAACGGATGCACCTCGCCACTACCCGGGCCGGCAGCCGGGTCCAGGCCGGGGCGGATGTCTTTACCGATTCGGTGAGAACAGTCGGTGGTCTCGCCGATGATGATGCCCGCTCACAACCCTGACACGGGGGAAGCAGCATGTTCCGACGCACCGTCGCGGCGCTCGTCGCCACGCTCGCAACTAGCACCGGGCTGACCGTGGTCACCGACGTCGCGACCGCACCCGCGGCGGAGGCCGGGGTCGTGAAGAAGCGCCTGGTCGCGATACCAAGGACCTCACGGTGGCCACCGAAGTCCGACGCGGCTACGACCGCGACAAGTTCCAGCACTGGACCGACGCCGACTCCGACGGCTGCGACACCCGCCGCGAAGTCCTCATCGCCGAGGCGACCGTGGATCCCTCGGTTGGGTCCGGCTGCTCGTTCACCGGAACGCCGACACCCGCAAACGCTTCGCCAACGACCTCGGTGACAAGCGCAGCCTGGTCGCGGTCACCGCGGCGTCGAACCGGTCTAAGTCCGACCAGGACCCGGCCGAGTGGATGCCCCGCAAGGCGGTCGCCTGCCGATACGTGACCGAGTGGGTCGCTGTGATGACCCAGTGCAAGCTCACCGTGAACCGTGCCGAGAAGCGCACGCTGCTGACCAAGGCCCAGAACTGCCGCAACATGGTCGTCACCGTCCGCACCGCCCGGGTGGTCCGCAGGTCCACCACCAGCAGCGGCAGTGGGCTGGACCCCCGGTTCTCCACGTGCACCGAGGTCATCGCCCACGGCTACGGCCTCTACTACCGAGGCGTCGACGACGAGTGCTGGTGGTGCGACGACCGCGACGACGACGGTGTCGTCTGCGAGTAGGCCACGAAGGCGCTGCGTGTTGGAGAGCGCTGGATTGGTCTTGGTACCAGCAGAGCGGACGATGGCCACCACGACGATTGACGCCACGCGCCCGCTGCTTCGCAGGATCCTGAGCGTAGTGGCTCCGCGCTCCTTGCCTGCGATCGGATCTGTTCTCCGATCACATGGAGCAAGAGGACGTGGAGCGGGCCTGCACGTCAGCGGGGATCGCCTGCGCCCTGACCAGTCAGCCAAGCCCCGAGATCGACTGGCTTCTCGAACAGGCGGCCCGGCGGCTTCTGCGACTTGCGGTCGTCAGCAACAACAGCGAGAACGCCGTTCGCGCCTTCCTTGATCGATTCGCCTGGTCGGAACGCTTCACCGCCTACGCGTGCCGAACGCCGGAGACCCGCCGCCTGCTCAAGCCACACCCGTTCCTCGTGATCGCCGCGACACAGTTGCTTGACGTGGCACCACAGGATTGTGTCTTCATAGGCGATTCCATCTCTGACATTCGGGCGGGTCGTTCCGCGGGCGTAGTAGTCGTCGGACTTGCGAAGTCGGCGGACCGGAGGAACGACCTTCGGGACGCGAAGCCAGACGCACTTATCGTGCGAGCTTGAGTCAGCGAGCGATGTCGGTAGCGACGGCCCCAATGCGTGTCGTGCGGTTCAGGCCACGGGCGGCCCCCTCTGTGGCGGCCCGAGACGATCCGATCGTGGAACGAGTTCCGACCGCGTCGAGCCGCAAGTTCGCGTTGACTCCTAGGTGTCAACTTGGCCGCTTCCGTTGCCATTCGAGTCGGTCGAGCGAACGACCCGCCCTACCGCTAGCGTCTGACGCACGCCTCAGGCTGCACAATGGACTGCATGCGTCACCATCACGAGATCACCAACTCGCCAACCTGCTCGGCACGTCGGCGAGATGAGGGGCGCCAGTGACGGTGACAGAGACGATTGTCGAGGAACTGTTCGTGAAGTCGCGGCTCCGTGTGAAGACATACGGCGAGGTCTTCACACCGCGTCACATGGTCGACCGGATGCTCGACCTGGTCCATGACGAGTTGGAGGCCGGCCCGGACTTCGTCGACAAGACCTTCCTCGAGCCGGCGGCCGGCCACGGCAACTTCCTCGTGGCGATCCTGCGTCGCAAGCTCCGCGCGATCGAGAAGCGGTACCCGGCTGACTTGTGGCCGACGGAATCGCTGTTCGCGCTTGCCTCGATCTACGGAATCGAGCTTCTTGAGGACAACCACCAGGACGCGAAGGCGCTCATGCTCGCCGAGTTCCACGGCTTTCACCAGGCCCACGGCACCCCCTGTGGTCCGGACACCGACCTGCACCAGGCGGCAGCGTTCCTGATCGAAACAAACATCGTGCGCGGCAACACCCTGACCGGCCAGACCCCGAAGGGGGAGAACATCCAGTTCTCGTGGTGGCATCGAATCGACGGAAAGCCCGGCGAGGTGCGGCGCGATCCCTTTACGCTCGCCTCGCTGCGTGACGACGCTGGTTTCGACTTCACCGTCTATGACGATTACCAAGCGTGCCGAATTGAGAAGGTCCACGACCAAGAAAAGACCGATGCCTAGCCCGAAGATCAGCACCTACCGCGAGATCACACCGTTCATCTACTCGTGGCGCACCCCTGACGTACAGAAGTACGACGGATGGGAAAAGATCGGGTACACCGAGCAGGAGTCCGCTGACAAGCGGATCAGCCAGCAGGCGTCCCAGCTCAACATCAGGAAGATCAAGGTCTGGGCGTACAGGGCGGCGTTCATCACCGAAGACGGCGGGACATTTCGCGACAGCGACTTCCACGATTTCCTGCGCCAGCATGGTATCGAGCGCGAGTTCGACCCCAACACCACTCCGCACCGCACTGAGTGGCACAAGTTTGCCGGCGCCCCGAAGACGAGCCAGCAGTACTTCTTCGAGTTCGCATCGAGGTCCTTCACCACACCGCTCGGGGCGTCGCATGATGACTACACACTGCGGCCCGAGCAGCAGCAGGCCGTCTGCCAGGCGATGACGGCGTTCGGCCCGAAGGGGGCTGGCGAGGTGCTGTGGAACGCGAAGCCGCGATTCGGCAAGACGCTGACGACGTACGACCTGATGCGGAAGATGGATGTCAAGCGCGCCCTGATCGTCACCAATCGCCCGGCCATCGCCAACTCCTGGTTCGACGACTACCAGCGGTTCATCGGCCACCAGACCAGCTACCAGTTCGTGTCCGACTCACCGTCGCTCGCCCAGCGCAGCCCGATGACGCGCGAGCAGTGGAAGATGTACTCACGGGAGAACGTCGACCAGGACCCCCGCATCATCGAGTTCGTGTCGCTCCAGGACCTCAAGGGGTCGCAGTACTTCGGCGGCTCCTTCGACAAGCTCAAGTACATCGCCGACGTCGACTGGGACTTGCTCGTCATCGATGAAGCGCACGAAGGCGTCGACACGACGAAGACCGATGTGGCGTTCAACCAGATCAAGCGTCGCCACGCATTGCACCTGTCGGGCACTCCGTTCAAGGCATTGGCATCGGGACGCTTCGGCGAGGACCAGATCTTCAACTGGACTTACGAGAACGAGCAGGACGCCAAGGAGTCTTGGAAGGACGACTCAAGCGACAACCCGTACGTCCAGCTCCCGACGCTCAACCTGCTCACCTACCAGCTCTCCCGAATGGTCGCCGATCGGCTCGCTGAAGGGGTCGCCCTCGACGAGGAGGCAGGGAACGTCGACTACACGTTCGACCTGGCGGAGTTCTTCTCCACCAAGGAGAACGGCTACTTCGTCTACGAAGCGGATGTGTCACGGTTCCTAGACGCGCTGACGACGCAGGAGAAGTACCCGTTCTCCACCCCGGAGTTGCGCGACGAGATCAGGCACTCGTTCTGGCTGCTCAACCGGGTCGCCTCCGCTAAGGCGCTAGAGCGGATGCTCAAGAAGCACCCCGTCTTCAGCGAGTACACGGTCATCCTCGCGGCCGGCGACGGCCGCCCCCAGGCTGATGAGAACGACGGTCTGGACGAGGATGCCGACGACTCTGTGACTGTCGGAAAATCGCTCGACAAGGTCCGCGCGGCCATCGCGAAGGCGGAGGCCGACGGTGGCAAGACGATCACGTTGTCGGTAGGTCAGCTCACGACGGGTGTCACCGTGCCCGAGTGGACGGCGGTCATCATGCTGTCCAACCTGTCCTCGCCCGCTCTGTACATGCAGGCGGCGTTCCGCTCGCAGAACCCGTGCACGTTCACACGCGGCGACAAGGTGTTCCAGAAGAAGAACGCCTACATCTTCGACTTCGCCCCCGAGCGCACGCTGACGATCTTTGACGCGTTCGCGAACAATCTTGCACCGCACCCGCCGGTCGACGCCGGTGAGCGCCGGGAGAACATCCGTCGGCTGCTGAACTTCTTCCCCATCCTCGGTGAAGATACCGAGGGTCGCATGATCGAACTCGACGCCGCCCAGGTGCTCACGTTCCCGCAAGTGTTCAAGGCCCGTGAGGTCGTTCGGCGGGGCTTCATGTCGAACCTGCTGTTCGCGAACGTGTCAGGCATCTTCCGGGCTGTGGAGCACTTCCAGGACATCCTCAACCAGCTCCCCGTCGCCAAGGAGAAGAAGGTCGAGAAGGGCAAGCCGGTCGAGGTCCCGGTCCCGCCACCGACTACGGACGCAGACGGAAACGTTCAGGTCGACGTCGGCACCGTCATCAACCCGAAGGTCGCCGAGCTGGGCAAGCCGGTCTACTCCGACGAGGACGTGCCGCCGCTGGACCCGGCAACGACGAAGGCGGCCGAGGCGGCCAAGAAGATTGCCGCGATCGTCACGGAGAAGGCACGCGAGACACGGACCAAGGCCGCGGCCGAGTACGGCATGACGGCAAAGCAGGTCGAGAACGACGAGAAGGCCACCGAGGCGCAGGTGAAGGCCAAGGTGGAGCGCGCTTACGTCGACCATCAGATCGCGCTTAGCCACATCGACGCCGAAGCCAAGGAAGCGGCGACCGAAACCGAGTTCCAGGCGGTCGAGGCGAAGAAGGCCGAGGCGAAGGCCGAGCTCGACGCACAGGTGCTGTCGATCTTCCACGACACGCTCGACAACGTCACCGAGACCGTCGTCAAGCGCGAGGAGACAAAGAAGGCCCAGAAGCAGGTCGACAAGACGATGGATGCGGCCCGCGACCACCTGCGCGGTTTCGCACGGACCATCCCGATGTTTCTCATGGCCTATGGCGAACGGAACATCACGCTTGCCAACTTCGACGAATACACCCCAGACGACGTGTTCCACGAGATCACGGGGATCACCGAGGAGGACTTCCGCAAGCTCCGCGACGGCCGCGAGGTCACCGACCCAACGACCGGCGAAGTCACCAATGTTCCGGGCCTGTTCGATGAGGAGGTGTTCAACCAGGCGATCCAGGAGTTCCTCAACAAGAAGGACGAACTCTCCGACTACTTCGACCCCGCGCTCACCGAGGACATCTTCGCGTACATCCCCCAGCAGAAGACCTCACTCGTGTTCACCCCAAAGCAAGTCGTCACGCTGATGTGCGACACCCTGGAGAAGGAGAACCCGGACATCTTCTCCGACCCCGACAAGACGTTCGCGGACCTGTTCTCCACCGCCGGCCTGTTCTGCATGGAACTCGTGCGCAGGCTCGACAAGGGCCTCGCCGACGCCATCCCGGACCAGGACGAGCGGCTGCGGCACATCCTCACCCGTCAGGTGTTCGAGATGAGCCACAACCAGATCCTGCACAACATCACGCTTGAGGCCGTCAGCGGTGGTGTGGCCGAGCGTCGGGCGTGGCTTCTGGACTCAGGGCATTTCCGGGTCGGCAACCTCGCCCGCATGACCCCCGAGGAACGCGAGAAGGTAGTGGACGACATGCTGGGAGACAACTGACATGACCAAGAAGTTCGATGTCGTGATCGGCAACCCTCCCTACCAGGAGGAGGCACAGGGTGAAGGCACCCGAGAGACCCCCATCTACCACCGATTCATGGACGCCGCGTACGAGATCGGCACTAAGGCCGTGCTGATTACACCCGCACGCTTCCTGTTCGACGGTGGCCTCACGCCCAAGGCGTGGAACCAGAAGATGCTGGCCGACGCGCACCTGAGCGTGGCCTACTACGAGTCCGACTCAAGCCGTCTGTTCCCGAGCCTCACGGACCCCATCAAGGGCGGCATCGCCGTCACCTACCGCGACTCGGAGCGCACGCTCGGCCCCATCGGCTTTTTCATCAAGCACCCCGAACTCACCACGATCCGACACAAAGTCCTGGAGTCTGGAACGGCCCTCATCGAGACCCTCGGCATCACGAGCTCACGCTCATACCGCTACACCAAAAAGTTGTATGAGGACCATCCTGAGGCACTCGCAATGCGCCCCGTGGGCAACACAGCCTTGGTCAACACGAACGCCTTTGAGTTGTTCTCGTTCCTGTACTACGCCGAGAAGCCCATCGATGGCAGCGAGTACGTGCGCGTCCTCGGAGTGATCAAGAATAGGCGTGCATTCCGCTGGCTTCGCAGCGACTACATCACTGGCCCTCCGTCGTTCGGTGCTTACAAGGTTGCGGTCCCGAAGGCGAACGGGTCGGGGTCGACCACCGACTTCTTCGGCGTCCCGTTGAACAACCCGACCGTGCTTGAGCCGGGTATCGCGGTCACGCAGACGTTCATCACCATCGGCTCGTTCGACGCCGAAGCCGAGGCACAGGCGTGCCTGAAGTACCTCAAGTCCAAGTTCGCACGCGCGATGCTCGGAGTCCTGAAGATCACGCAGGACAACCCGCGAAGCACGTGGAAGTTCGTTCCGGCGCAGGACTTCACAAGCGATTCGGACATCGACTGGACCAAGACCGTCCCCGAGATCGACGCACAGTTGTACGCCAAGTACGGGCTCGACGCCGAGGAGACCGCCTTCATCGAGGCCAAGGTCAAGCCGATGGAGTGACCCGGGAATCATGGTGCAGCCGACCGACAGCTCAGCCGACCCGGAGCCGCCGCCGGCAAATGGCAAGGTCGCTCCGTACGCCGGCCCCCGCTGATCTACGGCATCTTCCGCCCGCTAGGCACGCTGATCGTGCTCGAAGACGAGTGGGCGAGAAGGGCAGCCGACGAGTCCAGTCGCTATCGGGCCGCCAAGACATGCAGCGAGGCATTGGCCCGGCCGAGGCCATGACCGTCTTCGACCCGCCCGTCTCGTGAGGACTTTCCTTACTGGCTCAAGCGCGCTTTCGGCGCGGGCGCTACGCGGGCGGGACCCCGCGCTGCGGGCGGCGCTGGCGCGCTGTCCTCGCGAACCCCGCCCTCCTACGCGCAGCGAAGGCCGACACCCAGGACGGATGTCGACCAGCCCTACCTCTCCGATCACGGGCCGTCCCCCCAACCCAGTCCGCCCACTGCGACGCGGCCACGCTCCGGTCCGAGTCTTACGCCCGGCAGGGCTACGGGACCGGATACACCACGTCGGTTTCCGCTGCCCACCTGGCGACCGTGGAGAGCACCGCAAGGTGCTCGAGCGCCTCCCGTTCGGACCATCCGGTATTGAGCTCGTGCGCGGCCACGTTCCGGAGCCCGGCGTACGCGCCCATCGCCATATAATGCAGCCCGTCCTGGCGGGACGCCCACGTGTCGGTGTCACGTTCACCAGGAAGCCACAGCCGGGCCCGACCGTCTTTCGACGGTTTCGGGGAGAACACGTCCCGCGCGAGCTCACGGTCGGCCAGTTTGGACCCCGACTTTTCCTGGATGTGTGCCGTCAACGACTTCGCGGCGGTCTCCACCGCGGACGGGAAGTGACCAGTCGCCCAAAACGTCGACGCGGCCCTCCACACCCACTGGTGAAACTGGTCGGCGCTGAGGGACGGCGCGGACGGGGCCAGATTGATCGCCACATCCTCCAAGTGGTGGAGCACGCCAATAGCCTGCTTGGCTGTCATAAGCGGGGAGCCGAACGAGTCTTCGGGGTCGTAGAAATCAAGCTGCGCGTCGATAGGCGGAGCGTTCAGCTGCTCGTAGATCTTGTTCACCGGGTAAATGAGCCGACGCAGCTCGTCGCGGTAGTCGTGACCGTTCCGGTCGCCAGCGCCCAGCCCTTCCCATGCACGGATGAAGTCGTCAAGGATGCCGAGCGCCCAGTCGATGTTCACGGCCAGCACCGTACCCGCCGCCGCCTACGGCAGTGCGCAACTGCGTTGCACTTCTCCTACACTTCTCAGTGGGCCGTGCGCCTCTCCTACGACCCCGCCACACTCATTTGGCTGCTGGCGCGTGCCCCCTAGACAACTAGGAAAAGCCTCTTGGCGCAGCTCTGGCACTGTTTTCATCACACAGCCGAGACCGCCCAGCACCCAGAATCCAGTTGCTGTCCTGAATGGAGAGAGGCGCTCCCAGGAGTGACTCAGCGTCTTCTATCGACCATTTCGGTATAGGCCCGCAACTGCTCTGGAGTCAGTTTCCGCGCAAGGAGCTGATGTCCAAGGCCGCCGGGGGACTCTCAACTGCAGTCCTGGGCGCATCATTTCGCCGCCAACGATCTGCCTAATCTCTCGACTCCGGGGATCGGATTACCTATCCGATCACTGCTGGCTGCGGCGGACACAAAGGAACAGGCTCCTCGATCGTGTCCAGGAGCGAGCGTCCCGGTCGCTCAGGGGTGAAACCAGCGATCAAACGCGGACGAAGTCCGGCCGCCCGCGCACAACTGGGGGTGGCACCCATGATCAGCGTGCGGGAGGCGATGGAGTTGACCTCGCAATCGTGGCCTCAAAGACTGCGCGCGGAGTCCGACCGTCGCCAGCGGAGGTGTGCGTTATGGCTACCGCTGGGCGGAGCCGTTCGCGTGATAGTTCGAGAAGTATCGACTGAGCTGGTTCGTGCACCGGGATGTGCTTCTGTGCCGCACGGACGATTCCGTCCGGGCCAGGCCGACCAAGGGTGGGCAGTTTGATCGCGACGAAGTAGAGGTTCTCGCGGAAGCCATGCTCGACGGCGGCGGCGATCTTGACGTCCACGCGGCCACTCAGGTGCATCAGCTTGGCCAGCGCCCGTTCGACGTCCTCGCCGTCGGCCGGACCGGAAGCCATGCGACGGGCCGCGTTGGCGCTCTCTACCGCGGCGACCTGGCCAGCGCCGAGCTGACCGCCTAGCGGCCGCGAGGCCACGACGAGTTCGCGATACAGCGCGGCTCGCTCCTGGAAGGAGGCCGTGGTCGACGATCCTACGGATACAGCCAGTCGCGCTGACTGCTGGGATAGATCCGCCTGAGCCACCAGCACGTGGCGCAAGTGAAAGGCCGACG
The DNA here is from genome assembly GCF_054781215.1 of Nocardioides pakistanensis. Classification (NCBI taxonomy): domain Bacteria; kingdom Bacillati; phylum Actinomycetota; class Actinomycetes; order Propionibacteriales; family Nocardioidaceae; genus Nocardioides; species Nocardioides pakistanensis. The sequence goes on from NZ_BAAGUV010000011.1 coordinate 94,648, forward strand.
GGAAGTGACTCAGGTCGACGGACGCGTTGTGCTGCGCCTGCAGGACGCCGGCCAGGCCGGGTAACGCCGGCCCCTCGATGATCCCGGGAGTCGGCCGCCAGCCGAGGTGGTCGACCGAAGCATCGAGATCGGACGCTCTCAGGCCTTCGGAGACCGCGGTGGCCGCCGTGAGAACGCGGCGCTTCTGCTCGAGGAATCGCCAGCCCGGAACGTTCTTGTAGCGGATGTCCAACACGACCAGCCCGCGTGTCAGATCGGCCGCGTCCTTGAGCAGCTGAGCCTGCTGCTCCCAAGACAGCGGCTGGTGGCGGACTGCAGCGATCTCCCGCTCCCCTTCGATGGCGATCCTGGCCGCGTCCTGCCAATGCGACACGAGCTCAAACCTCGACCGCTGCCTCATGAGTGAGGACAGCTGCGCGTCAGCAGGCGTTCCTGAACGGGCCAGTTCAAGCTGGTAGCGCAGTGCCACAGCAGGGTCTCGCAGTCGGTCCTTGCCATCGAGGTCCGCCGTCGGGGTGGCCGCTCGGACGGCCTCCAGGCAGTAAGTCAGGACTGCGGCGCGGTAGTGCTGGATCTCCTCCCCCATGGCCAACCGATCGGCCTCGGTGGTCGTGACGGGGATCCGGAAGGAGCCGGGTCCGCCGAGCTGCTGGGTAATGCGATGGCGCTCGAGCAGCCAGGTCATCGTTTCGCGCAACCGCGAGGCGACGTCGCCGTACGTCACGGCTGCTGCTCGTCTTCCCAGGCCGTGGCGAGCATGCTCAGGCAGATCGCGAGCTCGTAACGGTCGATCCCGTAGTCGACGAGCCGGGTGATTGCGGTGCGGGCGACGTCGTACAGCACCGTGCGGTCGCCGGTAGGCACGATGCTTATGGGGGTGACCTGACCGCCGTGCAGGTGGTCGAGGTGGAGCAGGACTCGCTCGTACTCCAGGCTCGCGTCGAAACCGCTGGCGGTATCGGCAAGGGCGCACAGGTACGACCGGGCTTCGGCGAACAGCACCGCATGGGAGAGCAGCATGAGAGCTTCCTTTCTCAGTGGTCCCGGCCGGTCGCAGTGCGGTCGGTGGGCTTGGTGAGGGCGAGTAACCGGCGGACCGTCCACAACGGGATGCCGCATGTCGCGGCGATCTCGGTCTGAGCCAGGCCCTGGTCGGCGAGGGTCCGCGCCGCCACCGCGCCACGCTCCTCAGCCGAGCTGATCGCGTCGCGGGCGAGCGTCTGCGTGCGGACGGCGCGCCGCAGTTCGGCGACAGCCATACGGCGCTGCCGACGGACAAAGTCCGCCTCGAGAGAGGCGTCTGTCCCGGCCGTCGCTACTCGGCTGAGATCGTCGTTCCGACGACGCCGGCGCCGCCTGACCGCGGTATTTGCGACTTTGCCCATCGATGCCTCCGGTCCTCGAACTGTCGACAGGCATAGGCACCACGACTCATCCCTCGTGGACAGCCACGGACCTTGCCGACGCAAGGCCACCGGTCTCACCAGGCGAGCTCATCCCGAGGCCTCACACCTGGTGCATGCGATGACCGGACCGCGCGAAGGTCCGCAACGACAGGCTGTCCACGAGCACCTCGCCGCGACTCCTATGGCGGGGTGTGATGGGTCTGGTCAAGCTGACCGCCGGGGACGGGTACACGTACCTGACCCGGCAGGTGGCCGCCCACGACGCAACCGACCGCGGCCACGCGAGCTTGGGTGACTACTACGCCGAGAAGGGTGAGTCGCCGGGCCGATGGATCGGCTCAGGGCTCCCAAGTCTCGGCCTGGATACCGGAGACGAGGTCACCGAGTCGCAGATGAAGGCGCTGTTCGGAGAGGGCCGTCACCCCAACAGCGCTCTCCTCGAAGCCCGGGTCCTCGCGGAAGGTGGGAGTCCTCAACAGGCGATGGCTGCAGGCGCATTGGGCAGCGCCTTCCGGGTGTACACCGCGGCCGGCGAGTGCCGCACCGAAATCGCCAGGGCCTTCACCGACTACAACCTCGAGCACGGTCGGCACTGGAACACGCCCGTGCCACCCGACGTACGGGCGCAGATCCGCACCGACATCGCCCGCCGGAGGTTCGTCGAGCAGCACGAGCGCCCACCGGCCGACGACCGGGAACTGGCCGGGTTCCTCGCGAAGCTGAGCCGGCAGAGCACCACGGCCGTCGCCGGCTACGACCTGACCTTCTCCCCGGTGAAGTCTGTCTCGGCTCTCTGGGCGCTGGCACCACCAGAAGTCGCCGAACAGGTCCGCGCCGCGCACGACGCAGCTGTCGCCGACACCGTGGCGTGGATCGAACGAGAGGTGGCGTTCACCCGCGTCGGCAACGGCGGTGTCCGGCAGGTGCCGGTGCGCGGGCTCGTCGCGGCCGCGTTCACCCACCGTGACTCCCGCGCCGGCGACCCCGACCTGCACACCCATGTCGCGGTCTCCAACAAGGTCCAGACCCTCGACGACCGCTGGCTGGCGCTGGACGGCCGCGTCCTGTACCGCGCCAAGGTCGCTGCCTCAGAGCACTACAACACCCGCCTCGAAGCCGAGCTCGCTGAGCGCCTCGGTGTGCGCTTCACAGAACGCGGCGGGAAGACCGGGAAGCGGCGCGTCCGGGAAATCGCGGGCATCGACCCGGCACTCACCAAGGCGTGGTCGCGGCGCCGGGCGGCCATCGAGTCCAGACGCGCACGTCTTGCCACTGAGTTCCAAGACGTCCACGGGCGTCCGCCAACCGCGGTGGAGGCGCTGGCACTCGCGCAGCAGGCCACCTTGGAGACCCGCGATGCCAAGCACGCTCCACGGTCGGAATCCGAGCAGCGGATCGCCTGGCGTCAGGAGGCGGTCAGCCTTCTGGGTAGCAACACCGCCGTCGATCGCATGGTTGAGGATGCGCTGCGCGAAGGCCCCTCGCGGTCGGCCCCCGGCCCTCCGTTGCCCGAGGTGGCCCGTCTCGTCGTCGCGGAGGTGGAGGCGCGTCGGGCCACGTGGACCGTCTGGCACATCCGCGCCGAGGCCCAGCGTCAGGTGCGTCGCCTCGGCCTCGCCCCCGATGCCCTCGAGCAAGCCGTCAGCAGGCTGGTCGAGCTCTGCCTCAAGCAGGAGTCGGTGCGGCTCGACAGCCCCGATCCCGTCCGGGAGCCGGCTGCGCTACGCAGGCCCGACGGCGAGAGCGTGTACGAGGTACACGGGGCGGCCATCTACACCTCCCGACGGATCCTCGACGCCGAACAGAGGATCCTCGCCGCCGCCGAGCGACACGACGGCCGCCGAATCAGCGACGTCCGAGTCGGCATTGCCGTCGCCGAAGCAACCGCCAACGGGACACCGCTCAACGAGGCACAACGCACCCTCGTCCGACGTCTCGCAACCTCCGGCGCCCGGGTTCAACTCGCCCTCGCCCCGGCCGGCACCGGCAAGACCACGACCATGCGGGTGCTGACCCGCGCGTGGACCGACTCAGACGGATGGGTCCTCGGGCTGGCCCCTTCCGCAGCCGCAGCCCATGAGCTCCGCGAAGCCATCGAAGCCCCCACCGACACCCTCACCAAGCTCACCCACTCCCTGCACCACCTGCCAAAGGGGCAGTGGCCCACGTGGATGCAGAAGGTTGGACCGCGCACGCTCGTCGTCCTGGACGAGGCAGGACAGGCAGGCACCATCGAACTCGCCAACACCCTCGACTTCCTCCTCAACCGCGGCGCATCCGTGCGGCTGGTAGGCGACGACCAGCAGCTCGCGGCAGTCGCTGCCGGAGGCGTCCTCCGGGACCTCGCCCGCACGACCGGCGTCGCGACATTGTCCGAGGTACGCCGGTTCACCGACCCCGCTGAGGCCGCCGCGACCCTCGCCGTACGCCAGGGCTCCCCTGCCGCGCTCGGCTACTACGCGGATCAGGGACGCATCCACGTCGGCGACACCGGTTCGGCCACGGATCAGGCATACGCCGCCTGGGCCGCCGACCGCGCCGCCGGGCTCGACACTCTCCTCCTGGCCCCCACCCGCGACCTGGTCACCCAGCTCAACCAGCGCGCCCGCGCCGAACGGCTCGCCGCAGAGGAGAGCTCTGTTGAAACCCGAGATGAGGTCTCACTGTGTGACGGCACCGCCGCATCCGTGGGCGACACCATCGTTACCCGCCGCAACGAGCGCCACCTCGCCCTCACCGCGACCGACTGGGTCAAGAACGGCGACCGCTGGACAGTCACGGCCGTCGGCCGCGACGGGAGCCTGCATGCGCGGCACCATCAACTGCGGCGCAGCATCGTCCTACCGGCCGAGTATGTCCGCGAGCATGTCCAACTGGGGTACGCCGCCACTGTCCACGCCGCTCAGGGCCAGACCACCGACACCTGCCACACGGTGGTCTCCGGCGAGGAGTCACGGCAGTTGCTCTACGTCGCCCTCTCCCGCGGCCGCAGTGCGAACCACCTCTACCTCGCCACCGCGGACGACGGCGATCCACACAATCTCGTCCGCCGCGAGTCGCTCCTCCCGCCCACTGCGATCGACGTACTCGCCACGATCCTGCAGCGGGACGGCTCCCAGCACTCGGCCAGCAGCACTCAGCACGAACTGGCTTCGGCTGCCGCGCAGCTCCATCAGGCCGTGCTCCGATACCAAGATGCCGTCGCCTTCGCCGCCGAGCAGGCCGTCGGCGAGGACGCCCTCGTTGCGCTTGACGCTCAAGCCGAAGCGCTGTTCCCCGGCCTGACCAGGGCCCCGGCGTACCCGACCTTGCGAGGAAATCTGGCCCTCCGCGCCATCGACGGCGATGACCCTGTCATGGTGCTCGCCGATGCACTTGCAGAGCGCGAAAGCGACACCGCGGAGGACGTCGCTGCCGTCCTCGATTGGCGCATCAGCACAACATCCGACGGCGGCCCACTCCCCTGGCTCGCCGCACTCCCGCAAGCGCTGGCCACGTCCGCGGACTGGGGCAACTACCTGCGAGCCCGAGCCAGTCGCGTTGTCTCCCTCGCCGGTCAGGTCCGCGCCGAGGCGGCCGCCTGGTCGCTGACGATGGCACCCGACTGGGCACGGCCACTCACCGGCCGAGACGCGGATCTCAGTGGCGATCTTGCGGTCTGGCGGGCTTCGTACGCCGTTCCGGACGACGACACACGACCGACCGGACCTCGTCAGTTGGGTGCCGACGCACGGAGACACCAGGACGGACTCGACCACCGTGCGCGGAGCACGATGCGAGGGCGCCGGCAGGGCACGTGGGATGCGCTGCTGCCGAAGCAGGTCACTTCAGATCCGCACCACCGGCTGCTGAGCGACCACCTTGGCTCGCTCGACCGCGCCGGCCTCGACGTCCCACAGCTCGTGCGCAACGCCCTCGCCGAAAGACGTCCGCTGCCCACCGAGGTACCGGCTGACGCGCTGTGGTGGCGCATAGTCCGCCATCTCGGCCCCACCGCCCTCCACGCCAGCGGTCAGCCAGCAGCTGACCTGCGTCCAGCCTGGACGCCCCTGCTTGCCGAGCACCTCGGGGAGGACGTCGCCGAGCAAGTCATGGACGCCCCCGCCTGGCCGGCTCTCGCCGCCGCTGTCCACGCCGCCGGGGAGTGGATGCCAGACCAACTCATCGGCAGCGTCACGAATGGGCTCAGGGACGGAGACCGCTTCACAATGCCGCCGTCCGAGCTGTGCGAAGCGATGGTCTGGCGCATCGCCGCTCTGACCGACGTTCCGCACGAGTCCGACGATGCGCCGCCGGACCCGCTGGATGACGCAACCACCCCACCGGACGACCTGCACCTGCTCCATGTCGCACCTCCGCCTGAGCCGCCCGGCGTCGGGCGTGCTCGGATCCTCGAGCTCAACCAAGAGGCGAGCGACTACTACGTCGGGCTGTATCAGCGCTCCTGGGCACCCGCCTACCTCCGGGACCGCCTCGGGAGCGACCTAGGAAACGACACCCGGTTTGCGGTCGGCTACGCGCCACCTGGCCCGACCAGCCTCATCCGACATCTGACCTCTCGTGGTGCCACTGTCCAGGAGCTCGTCGAGGCCGGCCTCGCTCGCCGCACGGATCGAGGTCACCTCGTTGACGCCTTCAAGGACCGGCTGGTCATCCCGCTACGGGAGGTGGACGGGGTCGTCGGCTTCATCGGCCGGCGCAATCCGACCAAAGACGACTCTGAGTACGCCGGCCCCAAGTATCTGAACACCCGGTCCACCGCTGCGTTTCGCAAGAGCGAAATGCTGTTCGGACTAGTCGAGAGTTCCGAGGAACTTCGGGGTGGCGCGGTCCCCGTGATCGTTGAGGGTCCGCTCGACGCGTTGGCAGTCACAATCGCGGGGGGCGGCGATTACGTCGGCGTCGCCCCGCTCGGCACGGCCTTCACCGAAACCCAGGGAACCAAGCTCAAGCCGCTTCTTAATGATGAGCCGAACCGTGTCGTCATCGCGACCGATCCCGATGCAGCTGGCTGGCTCTCCGCGCAGCGAGCCTTCTGGCAACTGGCCGCGATGGGCGGCAACCCACGGTACGTCGACCTGCCGAGCGGAGCCGACCCCGCGGATCTTCTTAATACGCAAGGCGCAGATCAGGTGGCCCGCCGTCTTAAGGAGGCGAAGCCGTTCGCAGCTCAACTGCTCGAGAGATTGGTCGCCGAGGTCGAGGAGTCGCAGTCGCCGGCGTCCCGATTGCGATTGGTCCGCGAAGCCGGTCAGATCATCGGTGCTCTGCCGCCGTACGAATGGCCTCAGCACATCGAGGAAGTGACGGCACGCGCCTCCCTGCCCGTCGGCATGCTGAACCTCGAAGTCATCGACGCCGGGGATCGCTGGACTGAACAACCACGCGAGCAGTTCGCCCAACGGACCAGCACGCTGCTCGCGTCTGCTCGCATAGGCGTCGCGCACAAGCACGTCCCCAACCTGTGGGCCACGAACTCTTGCCCGCCGGTCATCACGCCGAGCGCCGCGGTGCCAAGCGCGCCGGCTCTTGATGACCGGGCCTCTCGAAAGGCGGGCCCGCAGCGATAGTCCCCTGCCGTGCGGCCTACACAGCACCGCGAACGACTGCACGAACCAGCGTCACAGCGGCTCCCAGATTGACGCAGCCGCTACGGTCCGTCGTCGACTCAGGCTGCGACGCGACGGTAGCGGTGGCCCCGGATCTGGCGTCCGACGCGGCGCCAGGGGTGTGGGAGCAGCATGGCCTCGTACAAGAAGACGGGGACGTCGTAGTAGTCGTAGATGCCGCCGCTGCGGAACTTGACCCGCAGGGTGTGCGTGGCGTGGTCGTAGCCCACGAAGGCGATGGTGTCGGAGACGACGGGGACCATGGTCATCTTGCTCTCCTCTGGTTGAGGTTGTTCAGCGGCGGGTCCGGTTGGGCACCCACTGGACGCGACCGTTCTTGAGCCAGTAGTGGCATCGGGGTTCGCCTTGGTAGTCGATGGACGGGTGGACGGACGGCTGGCCGGAGTTGTTGGTGGTGACCTTCCAGCGAGTTCTCGCGGGGTTGGCCAGGTTGAGCTCGATCGTGTGGCCGCGTCCGCAGGGGCAGTCCAGGAGCGCCCACTTCGGTGTCGTTGCACCGAGGACGTAAACGCATCGGGGATGGAGATCCTCGGGCAGTTCGGCGCGGTCGGCCACGATGATGACCCGGGTGATTCGGGACTTGGCGTGGGCGTTGCGGGTTCGCCGGTAGGCCCGGACGACGCCGATCTCCGTGCGGGTGAAGAGGCGCTTCACTGGAGCACCCCGGCGAGGTCGAGGTACGGAGCTCGGAGGCCGCGACCGACGAAGCCCGCGTTGGTGCAGAAGCAGCCGGGACGCGGCGATCGGGCGTTGCGCCGCAGCTCACCGAGGTGCGAGCGCAGCAGCAGCTCGGTCGCGTCGGTCCTGCCCAGGCCGGTCAGGCGCAGGAGGAACTCGGTGGCGCCGAGCGCAGCGACGCTGGTGGTGAGGGTGACGACCGCGGGCTGCGGGGTCTCTGCGGCCTGGACGTACCCCTCGCCGGCGAGACGCTTGCGGGTCACCGGGTCAAGGTTCTCCGCCGCAGCTAGCGCGGGGTCGATCCGCCCACGGCACAGCAGGCACGCCGTGCCGGGGGCGACCCAAGTGACGCGCTGCTCGATCTGTACCTCCCGGGTGTCCTCGCTCTCGGCTGGGTCGACCAGGACGGCGACGTCGATGACCGGCGTGATGTGCGCGAACGCCCACCGATTCAGGATGAGGCGGGCGCCGTGTCCGTCGACGCAGCTGAAGACGACGTCGGCATGAGCGATCGCGACGATCGCGTCCGGGTGGTGCAGCGGCTTGTCGATGCGGACCACTGGGGTCCCGAGACCGATGGCGTCGAGGTGGTCACCGAGGGCGTTCACCTTGAGCCGGTCGACGTCGGAGGTCGTGATGCCGTGGCCGCGGGTCGGGGTCGGGTCGGTGACGACATCGTCGTCGACGATCACGAGCTCGCCCAGACCGAGACGCGCGACCTGGACCGCGACCGCAGAACCGGTCCCGCCACCCCCGATGATGGCGGCGCGGACCTGCTTGAGGGTGCGGTTGCCGTCGGGTCCGAGCATCCGGATCTGTCGGTCGAACACCGACAGCTGCTCGGTCGACTCCCCGCCGTCGGCGGCGGGCGGCAGGTATAGGCGGAGGCCGGCGCCGGCGACCCGGACGGCGTCGATGACGATGAACTCCGGAGCCCGGCTGTTGAAGTTCTCACCGAGGTCACACAGCCGCGCGGCCATCTCCGGGTCGTCCGGGGTGCCGGCGATAACGATGGCCGCGTAGTACTTGGCGCCGAACGCTCGGGCGGAGATGGCCAGGTCGACGTCAACCTGGTCGTCGTAGGTGGAGAACTCGGGCAGGCCGTGCGGATGGGTGTGCACGAACACGGGGATCAGGTCATTCGCGACCACCGCACGGAACGGGGGCACCCAGCCCATGGAGAGGATCGACAGGCCCATCGGTCCCCGCTCGACGTAGGCGCCCTCGGGGACCGGGGTGATCACCTGGGCGAGGAGCGTGATGCTCTGATCGACCTTGGTGCCGTCGGCGTCAGCCGTGGGCGCGGTGGTCGTCGCGGCCTCCACAAGGGAGGTCGCGACGACCACCGCGCTTTCGTCACGGGAGCCGAGGGCGGCAACGAGCGGGGCGAACTGGCCCTCGGTGAACGCGATGCGGGTCGACATCATTTGCCGCCCGCCATCGCTAGAGCCCGGCGGACGTACGCGAGGTACGTCTCGAGGTTGTCCACGCCCGGGCGCCACTGGCCCCCGATGTGACGGCTCCACCGCTGCCACGACCGGCCGAGATAGTTCTCGGTCAGCTCGGTGCCCGGGATCGCGGCGCCCTTGGCCGTCAGGGCAGGCGACACCCAGAACATGTCCGGGGTGGCGTCGGGGAACCCGATCGGCAGGCGCAAGAGCAGATCGACGTGGCACGGGTCGAGACCCGGGGTCGGGAAGTTCGCCAGAACGACGTTTACGAACCCGTCGGAGACCTCGACCGAGTAGCTGTAGCCCAGCGACTCGAGGACGGACTGGTCTTGTTCGCGGAGGACCGCCACGAGGGCACCCATCGATCAGGCCCCGTGGCTCAGGTTGATGCCCTGGCCGGGGTTGATGACGCGCGGCACGGTGAAGAACCGCATGTTGTTCTCCAGCTCGACGACCTCGTCGTCCTCGATGAGCTTGTCGAGCTCGTCGACGACGTCGAGCCACAGGTCGCGGTCGCTGCTCACCGGCGGGGACGAGACGGTACGCAGCTGTGCCCCGGTCAGCTTGTTGCCCTCGGGGTGGTACTTCGTGCCGTCGATGTAGATGGGCACCTTGCCCGACTTCGGGTCCTTCGCCTTCTCCGTAGACACACTGCGTCCGTTCTGCTCGGCGTTGTCGTTCTCGTTCATGGGGTGCTTCCTCCTTGACTTCTGGATCGCCCGACGGGCGCGAGTGGGCTTGTGCAACGGCCAGGTCCCTGCACGAGCTCACCCAGAACAGACGAGCCAACTCTGGGAGACCGATCGGCCGGACTGGATGCGCATGACAAGGGCATCCAGCTGCCGTCGCGACACAAGCGGAAAGCCCGGCATGAGCCACCAGCTCGAGCCGGCATCCGCGCTCCATGGACTCGCCGGTCAGGCGCAGATGCGGGCCAACTCCTTGTCGAAACGGCACACTGACCTCGGCGGGAGGGCGTACCCGCTGGCCAGTCGGCGCGCGGGGATGGAACAAGGGCATGTCCAGCTACGAAGAGGAAGACGAGCTGACGCTCGTTGTTCGTCTCGTCTGGCAGGTTGTCCGGCAGTCCTCGTTCCCGCCGCCCGGGGACCACGACAGTTGGACCGAGACCGCGGTCACCGACCAGGCCGTCGACCTGTACCTCCACAAGGGCGCCGCCATCGTCGCCGAGGCCAAGGCAGCCGCAGGCGGCGACCAGGGACACCTAGAACGACGACTCCTCAAGACCATCCGCAACTACATGATCGACGTCGCCAAGAGCACGCCCGTCGGCCTCATGCGGAACCGGCTCGCGACGATGCTGCTGCGCCACCCTGACTACGTCCGACTCGACGACGCCGCGAATTCGCTCGACGGGTGGGCGCCCGCCGGGTCCCCGGGCGCCCGCGGCGAACTGTGGCAGGGCGACGAAGATGCCCTTCACGCGGCTGCGGCACGCACCCCGGTCCCGCCCGGCGTGAGGTTCAACAGGTCCGGCCCACCACCCCCGGTCACCAAGCAGGCACTACTCGACGTCATCACCGCGATCTTCACCGCTGCCGGCGGCTGCTACCTCCCTGATCAGATCCTCGCCCGGGTAATCGCCCGCCGCTTCGATGAGTTCCTCGACCCGGACAGCCGCGACGTCTCCGACACCACCAGCCCGACCGACCCCGAACACCTCGCCGTGTACGGTCCCGCCGACCCGACTGCCGAGGAGCAGCTCGACCGAGTAGCAGCAGCAGACGCCGCAGACTGGCTTTGGGTCGAGTTCTCCGCCGAGGAACGCTCGATCTATCCGTTCCTCGACGTTCCGGAGGATTCAGATGCGCGCATCGCAGCGGTCGTCCTCATTCTCGGCTGCGGAGAAGGCGAAGCCCAGGCCATCCTGGAGGCGATGTTCGCCAAGATCCGCGAACACGCACTGACCCCCGAGTTCGGCCGGCACATTCTGGACGAACTCACGGCTATCTACAACCGCGAGCACCCCAACGGACCCTCGGGCGGAACCCCGTGACCCAAACAACCACCCGGACGGTCGTCGAACTCCTCACCGCACGAATGACTAGCTCCTGTCCGACCAGAACCTGTACTCGCAGTTCTGGTCGAGATGGCTCGTCAGTTCCTATTGAGAGGCGAGCAACGCTGCCGCCAACGAACCGCGACCATGTCGAAGCACTCGCCACCGCCACCTTCGCAGAAGGTGCTCTGTCAGTGCGCCCATGGGCGCCTTCAACGATGATTAGCGTGGAAACGAGGTGACTATGGGCGACGAACAGCGCACCCCGAACAGTGGTGACAAGTTCAACTTCGCAGCGGCAGCAGACTCCGTTCGCGAGCGACTACTCGCCGCACGAGGCATCAGTGCGCCCACCTTTCCCGACGAGACCGCCGAACTGCCCGAACCCGGCATCAATCAGATCTGGCGAGCACGATGGGAGAAGACGGCACTCGCGGTAATCATCGTGACCAACCCAGATGACGACCATGTGAGGGTCGCAGCAGTCACCTTTGACCCGGACCTTGCTGACTCCAGCGCAACGGTGACCCCAGCGTCCGGAACGACGATCGGGATTTCCGCGGTTCTCTGGCTTGACGCCACACAGACCATTCCTCTCGCCACACTCGACGCGCATCTGGGGCACATGAAGACGCCGTCACCGGAGCGGAAGCTCGCCTCGAACGAGCTCCTTCACTATCAAGCCGTCCCGACCAAACGGACCAACGACGGCGTCATGCGCGCGAGCGTCATCGACGATCTCAAGACCCTCACCTACGCCACCTGGATCCCCGAATCCGGTGGCGACATCACAGAACTCCTCGCCAACGTCAAAGGTTCCGAGATCGCCCAGGCCGTCGGTGTGAGCACCGCCGACGCGCTGCAGATCAAACGCGGCCAAAGACCGCTTCAACCTGACGAAGCGACCAAGATCGCTCCCCTTGCCGGGCACTCGGCCGATGAACTCGTCGCAGCTGCCTCACAGCTCCCGTCCGCTGTCATCCACCTGTTCAACACACCCGCGGTCCGCGCCCGCATCACCAAGTACGCCAAGGCGACTGGCGCCGACGAAATCACAGCGCGTCGCAACTGCGCCTACGGGGTCTACGCAGCAGCCGCCCGCGCCACCGGACAAGCCGACGACAACGAACTCGACCAGTGGCGCCAACGCATCAACCAGTACCTCGACACCCACCTGCCCCAGGACTAGGCGTGCCCAATCCCATGCCGTGGGACCTCATCAACAAGATGGTCCTCGTCGCACTCAGCGCACTCCAAGACCTCATTGACGACGGCATCCTTGACCGCCGCGGACTCGAAACCGACCCACTCAGTGAGCTCGAGAGTTGGGACGACGTCATCGTGCGCCGACTCCAACCGGCCATCAACGTCCCGCCCTCAGCAACTCTCGGCAAAGAGTGCAGCGTCGCAGGCACCTACTACGACCCCAGCACCACCGTGCGCGCCATCATCGCCGTCGCCGAATCCGGAAACACCCGCCGCGATGCGTTCACCGCACTGCACGAACTCGGCCACCACATCCAACACACCACGCCCGAGATAGCTGACGTACTCGCCGACCTGCCACTCGACATCACCTTCGCTGTCGAAGACCGGATCTGCGAACGGTTCTCCGCAACACTCCTCATCCCCAACGACACAGCGACATCCATCCTCGGGACCGGAACGCCCACGGCCGCCGACATCGTCGCCCTCGCCCAGAGCACCTCCGCATCCCGCCAGGCAGTCTGTGTCCGCGCCAGCGAGAACTTCGTTGTCCCCGGCATGGTCGTCCTGCTCGACCACGAAGACGTTGTCCAGATCGCCCCGGCTCACGGTGTCCCACCCCCGCGCCGAGGCTCAAAGCAGTCGAACTCCGAGATCGTGAAGAAGGCCCGCCGACGCCTAGCCGACGGCGACCGTAACTTCAGAATCACCGAGAACGACACCACCTTCGAGTACCGCGACGGCATCCGAAGCTCGCCGATGTACGCCCAGGTCGCCGACATCGGCAGCGGACACCTGGTTATCGTCGCCGTCACCGAGAAACCACCCTGGGCAGACCGCTTCACCCTCCCGAAGTACGACACCGGCCCCCGCGCGCCTGACCGCGAATGCCCAAACGCCGAGTGCGGCGAGCCCTTCCAGGCATGGACGCCGACCCACGACGTCTGCAGCAAGCCGAAATGTCCGGCGTGTGGCCGATGCGGCTGCTCAGCCAGCCATGTCAAGGAACGGGTCTGCATGGGCTGCTACCTCATGCAGCCCAACCACCTCTACGAGGACGATGCCGCCACCCACTGCAACGACTGCGCCTAGTCGACAGAGTCTCCGTTCATAACCCGCGTCACTTCGCCGCGACGCGGCGCATCTGCGGTGTGTCACGTGGTCACGCTGGGGGCAGGGATGATCCAAGGCGCCGGTGAACCTCTGCCACGGTCTGGGTCAGGAGTGGACCGTCCGCCTTGAACTTCGGATAGAGCCTCTTTGGCCGCAGCGCCTCGATGCCGCGGGTCGTGAAGGATCCGCCGATCAGCGGCCAGTCGGCCTCGACGAAACAGAGCACGCCGTGGACGGGTAGATCATCACCGATAAAACTGAACCGTCACGGGATTTCTGCCGCTTCTAGTGTGGTGCTGCCGACGGCTTGCCGAGCAGCGTAGTGGGCTTCCTCGTACTCGACCGGGCTGATCATGCCGAGCGAGCCGTGGAGGCGTCGGTGGTTGTACCAGTCGACCCAGCCGGCGGTGGCGTACTCGACGTCGGCGAGGGTCTTGTAGGGCCCGTCATGGAAGACGGTTGTGGCGATGCACTCGGTCTTGAACAGACCGATCACCGATTCCATCAGGGCGTTGTCGTAGGCGTCCCCGACCGACCCGATCGATGGTGCGATGTGGTCTTGCCCGGGTCTCACGGACAGATGCTGGCTTCTTCTGCGTAGTACTTCGGGGATACGTATCCGAGTGTGGAGTGTCGGCGCTGGGTGTTGTAGTCCCAGATGTAGCCGAACAGCCTGCTGCGAGCCTCTGCCCGGGTTCGGGGCTGCCCGTTGGGGTAGAGCTCTTCGTTCTTGTAGGAGGCGAACCAGGACTCCATCGCGGCGTTGTCCAGGCAGCTCTTGCGTTCGCCGATGGAGATCTGCAGGCCCCGGCCCGCGGCGAGGTTGAGCCAGTCGGCAGAGGTGAACTGGTAGCCCCGGTCGGAGTGGATGATGCAGCCCGGGGCTGGTCGCCGGGTCTTGATCGCGTCGCCCAGGGCCTGCAGCGCGGTGCGTGGTGTCTCGTGGTTGGCAACGGCCCAGGTGATCACCTCGCGGTTGAACGCGTCGAGAATGACCGCGGCGTACAGCCAGCCCTCACCGGTGCGGATCTGGGTGATGTCGGTGAACCAGAGCGTGTCGGCGACGTCGGCGTGGAAGTCGCGGTGGACCCGGTCGGTGATTTCGGGCCGGCGGGAGGGCGGCGCCGCTCGCGGTCGCGACTTGATCTTGCCGCGGCAGGCCTTGATTCCGTGCAATCTCATCAGTCGGGCCACGCGGTGCCTGCCGACGTGGTGATCTCGAGCCAACAGCTCCTGATGCACGCGCGGTGACCCGTAGTAGCGGAACGTCGCGTGGATCGCCTCGATCTCCGCTAGAAGCTCGGTGTCTGCTGCGGCACGGCCGGCAGGCGGAGCCTGCACCCGGTCGAGCCGGTCGTAGTAGCCGGATCGGGAGACGCCCAGGACCCGGCACATGGCGCTGATGTTGACCTCGGTATCGGCAGCCTTCTCCGCGCGGATGTAGCAGTAGATGTCTACTGGTCCGTCCGCCGTGCGAAGAAGGCCAGCGCTTTTCCCAGGATCTCGAGCTCTTCCTCCTTGCGGGACAGCTCCTTCTCCAGACGCTTGATCTTCGCCTGGTCCGACTCCCCGCCCTCGCCGCCGGCCGCCTTCGTGCGCGCCGCCTTTGCCTCCCGCTTCTCCGCCGCCCGGACCCAGTTCGAGACCGTGGTTGCTGCGAGGTTGAACTCCTTGGCGAGATCCATGAACGTCCGGCCGCCCTTGCGGTGCAGCTCGACGATCTGGTCCTTGAACTCCTGTGAGTAGGTCTCCATCGAGACACCCTTCCGTGGACCGCTGTAGATCCACTGTGACGGTGTCCGTCAGATCAGGGGAAGACCAATGCCCTCGAGGTCGAGGTGCTCGGTGAACCGGATGCTCGTGTATTGGCTGCCGGCGTCGGAATGGTGCAGCAGCTGCCCCGGTTCGACCGGAACGCCCTGACGCTCCCGGTCCCACAGCGCGATGCGCAGCGGCGTCAGCACCAGGGAGGTGCGCTTGTCGGTCGCCGCATACCAGCCCACGATCCGCTGAGCGAAGACGTCGAGGACGAAGGCGACATAGACGAACCCCGCCCACGTGCGGCAGTAGGTGAAGTCAGCGACCCAACGGGTGTTGGGTGCCGGTGCCGTGAAGTCGCGGTCCAGCAGGTCCCCGGCCCGGTGACCATCCTTGGCGGGAATCGTCGTCCGCACCGCCTTGCCGCGACGGACCCCGTTCATGCCCAGGTCACCCATCAGGCGGTCCACGGTGCAGAACGCGACTTCGTGGCCCTGCCGACGCAGCCAGTGGGTCATCTTCCGGCGACCGTAGAGGCCTTCGGGGGTGCTCTGAGCGGCGAGCAGCGCGTCAGTGATCGCGGCGTCGGTCAGCGTCCGGGTCGCGATCGGGCGGGTGGTTTGCTTCCACGATCGGTAGGTCCGCGCGGCGACCCTGCAGCCGTGCTCGGTGAGCACTCGGCAGGTCGACTCGACCGCGTGGCCAGCCGCTCTCATGTCGTCGATGAACGCCATGATCAGCGGTTTCGGGGGTCGAGCTCCCCGGCGAAGAAAACCGTTGCGGCTTTGAGGATCTCGTTGTCCTCGCGCAGCTTCTTCACCTCGGCCTTGAGCCGCTTGATCTCGGCGTTGTCATCACTGGTCGCTCCTGGTCGGGCGCCGGCGTTGATGTCGGCCTGCACCAGCCAGCGTCTCGCCGTCTCACGACCCACACCGACCTTCTTCGCCACCGCCTCGGCCAACGCGGTGTCTGAGGGGTAGTCCTGCCGGTGGTCGGCGAACATCCGCAGCGCGCGCTCCTTGACCGCAGCATCGATCTTCTTGGGCATGTGCTCATCCTCCTGGACTCAAACAGGAGCGGCATCAAACCCGTGACGGTTCAAACCGCGCACGATGTCGACTTGTTTGAGCACACCGTCGACGAGCTTGGTGCAGTCTCGGGTGCCGACGAGCAGCTTCTCGACTCGCGGTCGCAGGAATCCGCCCTCGATCTTGAGCTGTGGGCGGCCCTTGTACTTCTTCGCGTCGATCACATAGACACCCGTAGGAGTCACGGCGATGTGGTCGGTGTTCGCCCTGCTTCCTGGCATGCGTCGGTCATGAAGGACGCGGAGCGAGTCTGACGCGAGCTCATTGAGGCGGTTTCCGAGTCTTTCCTCCCCCAGCGCCCCCGTGTCCCAGGCCCTGGTGGACTGCGGGTCGTCGCTGAGCGCAAGGATGAGCCCGCCCAGCTTGGGGTGCTTGGCTCGGGTCCGCTCTTCACGTCTGGCATTGCGGCGCTCGAACTCGCGGCGCGCGGACGCTCCCGGGCTGCCGGCGTCCACCGCGTTCGAAACTCCAGGCGATGCCTCTGATGCCGTGTCGTGCGTGATGCAGCGGACGGTCTTGCTGGAACGCTCGTAGATCGCTTCGGCCTTCGCGGATAACTCGACGCTGCACACCCGACACGTGCCGGTGTATCGCAACCGCATGCGCTTCTCGTTCGGAATCGGCTCCCCCTCCACGAAGCAGACGGTATCCGGAATCAGCACAGAAACGACGACTTTTCTGATCCCGCCCCGGCCCAAATCGGTGCGCCAGTACCCGCGTCTTACCTTTCCGCCGCCAACGCGTTCGCACTCATGGCGCCTCCCTCTCAACATCGACGTAGCGATCAGCGAGAGGCCGTCATCGCCTGTCGGTGCCGCTCATGCCGGGCAGTGCCGGGACACGGCTGGTGCCTCTCCGGTGGACACCCACCGTTACCGACCCGCTGAGCGATCCGGTCCAGGAACAGCGGCAGCGTGTACTTGTACCAGTCTTCTAATGGGTCGGGCGTGACGGCGTACATGGCGTTGAGTCGCAGGCAGGCAACAGTGGCGAGCTCGTGCGCGATATGGGGGTGTTCTTTCCAGCAGATGGGTATGAGCCGATCGACGCGCCAGGTGTGTTCCTCGTTGATCCAGGCAACGACTTCGTCGAGCCACTGCCACAAGCTCACCTGCAACGATGGTGGACAGGATGGCGGATCCCACGGCCGTGGCATCTCCGCCAGCCAGCGGAGCTCCTCTTTCGACTCCGGTGGACGCTCAGCAGCCAATCGCAACTCGTCGAGCAGCCCCATGATGAGTGGAGGCGGCGTCGGGAACCCGGCGGCGACGGGATGCGCACGGCCACTCATCGCGCCGCCATCCCTCGTCGGGAACGCTCCTGAGCCTGGAGCAACGAGCGGCCTGATCGTCCGTCAAGGCACCTCGTCAATCGCGCGATGAATGGCGCGACATTTTCCGCGACCACCAAGGCGTGGCGCTCGGGCAGCTGCCGGATCTCCTCCGGACGGAGGACAGGGACGTCGTCGCCGTACACGCTGCTCCCCCAGGCGCCCCGGTTGCGGTTGTAGCTCCACCGCGACACTCGAGTGGTACCGACGAGGTCGGAGATCTCCTTGTAGAAGGCGACGTCCTTGCCTCCGCCGAACACGACGATGTTGTTGGTGAGTCCGAAGATGGACCGGGCCTCATCCTCCCCGTAGCAGACGACCAGCTGACGCCACGTCTGCGCGGCGTACATGAACGACAGCCCGAGAGCCCGCTCATTGGCCATCCGTGTCCGCAGGGTGGGGAGCGGCGTGGTGGAAGGCAACTCGTCGAGGCACGCCAGGAAGCATGGACAGAGCCGTCCGTACGGTGATGAGTGAGCCATCGCGAGCGCGGTGTCCAAGACGTGCTCGGCGATCGCGGTCATCAACGGGGAGGCCGACGCATACGGGTCGTCCCGGCCGAGGAGATACAATGTTCCACCGTGGGCGATCAGGTCCCGCAGGTCGGTGGCCGGGTGGCCCGGACCCGGGACACAACGACGTCGGATCGATTCCTGAAAGAACAACGCCGTCGCCTGCTGCACGGTGGTGATGGTGTTGCCCGCGGTCCGGTCATCACCCTGCAGCGCGCCGCGAAGGAGTCCGTCCCAGAACGGGGCTGCTGCGCCATGTGTGCGGAGCACCTCTTCCGGTTGCGCTGCGTTGTGCGGGTCGGCGATCCACGCGAGCACGTCCTCGAGGGTTCCGCCGCTAAGGGCAGCGGCGTGGAAGTACGCCTGCAGCACCTTCGCACCCTCGGCCGCGTAGAAGCGAGCAGCCTCGTCGCCGGCGCCACGGGTCACCGCTCCGCGGACTGTGCCGGCAGTGAACGCCTTCGCGCGCCGTTCGGCGGTCATGGAGTCCTCGCATCCAGCGACGGGGTCCCACACCAACTCCGGTGCGCCAGGCACAAGGTCGAATGGGTCGAGCACCGCCACCGGTCGTTTGCCAGCGCCTCGGTGGTCAATGGTCAGCAGCAAGTCCTCGGGCTTGGTAAGCGTCACCAGTGCCGCGCCGGGATTGTCCAGCAGTGCTGGCGTGAGCAGGTCAAGCGTCTTGCCGGATCCTTGCGGTCCGTAGACGCCCGCGGTCCTGTCGTACGGCACCCACAGCTCCACTCCGCGAGGAACGGCCGAGCGTCCAAGACGCCAGCCAGCCTCTCGCGCGTCTTGTGTCCTCATGGCGCACTTGGAGTACGACGACGCCCACCGTCGTAGAGGTCCGGCCGGATCACCGATTTCCGACGCCGAAGGTTTGTGGAGCCGAGCGCCACCGCGACGTCACTCCTTGTCGCGAGGCCGTGCTGGGCCCCAGGGCCGTAGGAGCGCCACCAGAGACGGAGCGCGAGAAGGCCGACCAGCGCGACACCCACCTCGAAGAGGGCGATGAGCGCGTAGACCAACGCCGGCTCGCTTGCGGGCTCTCCCTGCAGGACCGCGACCGTTGCCTCCATCAGGCCACTCTCGGGCCAGGTGAAGCCCTGCCCTGTCAGCCAGGCAGCGGCCGCCTCACCAGCGGGCAGCCCCAGCAGGCTGAGGAAGAGCCAGCTTGCTGCGATCGTCGTCGGGATCTCCCACGTCAGCGGCAGCACATGAGTCCTCGACTGCTGGACACGCATCCGCGACTCCTTTCACGACTTCCGCCTCTTCCTAGGCCCGTGTCGCCCACGCTCGTGGACACGGCGCCGTCCTTCGGGCCCGAATCCAGCCTGACGGAGCACGGAGTCTGCGCCCTCGGATGCCTTGCCGGCGTTCCGGGCCAGCCATGTGCTCGGATCAATCGGGTCTTCGTAGATGCTTCCTCCACGCGGATGAACCTCGAAGTGCAGGTGGCACCCCGTGGCGTTGCCCTCCTGGCCGACCTGCCCAATCACCTGCCCTGCCTGAACCCAGTCGCCGTCACCGACGCTTAACGACTGCATGTGCGCGTACCAGGTGGTGAGCCGGCCTAGGGCGACCTGCACCTGCACCTGCACCAGCCATCGTCCAGCCCACGGTTGGTCCGTCAGGATCCGTACGGTCCCAGAGTGCGCCGCGAGCACAGGGGCGCCGCACCCGACCGAGAAGTCGGTGCCGGTGTGCTGGCTCTTCCAGGAGGCCCCGGCCAAGCCGAAGTTGCGCCGGTCGACGTACCCGGAGCCGGGTCGTAGCGGGAACTGCACCAGGCCACCACCAGCCGGGGCCGCCGGACAGTCCATAGGTCCGCCTACGGTCCCGGCACCGAGTTCGTGAAGCAGCGTTCGTGCGAGTGGTTCGTCGTCGGCGTACGCCCAGGGGTACGCCGATTTCTGCACCGTCTGTGCCGCGACCGTGACAGGGAGCGACTTCCACCCAGTCACACCCTGGAGTGCGTCGTAGAAGATTCCTGCGGACGTCGTCGGATCCATGAGCTCGGCCATGGATCCCCACCACGGCCATTGCTGCTGAAAGATGCCCAGGCTTCCGTGGTCGCGTCCTACGGCGTCGTGGCGAAACCCGAGTGAGGCCTCGATGCCGCGTTGGTCGGCGGCCAGGTCACCGGTCCCGTCGTTCGCGTACACGCGCAGGTGCGACTCCTGCAATGCGGTCGCTAGAGCGATCACGATCCCCTGGGACGGGACCTGTCGGTGCCGACCGACGCTGATGATCGTGGCTGCATGCCGCAGCTGGGTGGCATCGAGCCCGGCGGTCGCGGCAGACGACGCCGTGGCCGCGGTTTGACCGTTCGCGTCCAACCCTGCGACGCACGGTTGGTCCGACGCAGCACCGAGGGATCCGACCACGAGCACGGGCACCGACACCAGCAGGGCGAACGTCATCCCGACGCCAAGAACCAAGGCTGGCATCGGCTCAGGCCCGCTGGAGAGCTTCGTTGGTGTAGGTGAGCTCCAGCTCGAGCGGGGTCATGCGGGTCTCGACCTTGAACTGGCGCTCCCCCACCGTCCAAAGCGCTCGTCCCTTGCCGCCCATCGCCCATCCCGTCACCAGGGAGGTCGCGATCGGGTTCAGGCCGAGCAGCTCGGCAAGCTCATCGCCGACGGCCTTGTCCTGACCGTGCAGCACGCGCACGTCTGCGAGGTGAAGTAGGTCCTTCGCGATGGCGACAGCCTGGGAATCGGCGGCGCCGGCAGACAACGGGTCCGAAGGCTTGTGGTAGACGACGACCTGAACGTCGCCGGCGTGGCGTGAGAGCCGCAGGTTGGCGTCCAGCGTCTTCACCGGCTCGAGGCCGAGCCTCATCTGCTTCCACGTTTCGTCGCGGACGACGATGCGTACGTCGGTGGGGTCGGCAATCTCTCGCATCCCCTGTCCCCACGAGTTAAGGCACAGCAGCGCGATCCCGACAGCCTCGTCACCCGACTTGTCCAGCCGCGACAGCGATAGTGACTGGATAGGAGCACCCCAGTCAGGACGGATGGTGGTGGGCGCGTCGAACAGCCCCGCGAGGTGCCCCTTGACGAGTGCTCCCAGCGCATCCCGCAAGGTGCGGGTGCCGTCATAGAACTCGCGAGCCGAGGCGTACCGGCACTCCTCGACCAGCTCGTCGCTCGGTACGTCGAGGGCATGCCACAACTGCGGGATCGTCACTTCCCGGAGGGCGGTCGACCCGCCACTGTTGCCAGTCAAACTGCGCAGCGCACTCGACACGGCTGTCTCGTCTGATGGCCCGAACGGGACGCACTCCCCGCCGACCTTCTGCGACCCGACGAGGCCGCGGATGAGCATGACCCAGCGGTTGAACAGGATGGACGCCCGTCGGTTCGCCTCGGCGCTGTCAAGGCGCTGCCACCCCCAACCCAGCGGGCCGGCGTCCAGCGGGTTCACCCTCGTGGCGAGGCCATGACCGATGACGAAGGGCTCCACGCCCAGGGCGCGGCACAGCGCTTCGTACTCGTCCTTGGTGTCCCCGAGGATCAGGACGCGGTAGCCGAAGTCCATCATCCGCAGACAGAAGACCTTCACCGTCGCGGACTTTCCCCGTCCCGGCTTCCCGAAGACGAACACATTGGGGTTGGTCACGGAGATCGCGTCGTCCTTGACCCATCCCAGCGGGTCACAGTGGAACGCTCCGCCGCTCAACAGGTCGACGCCCATCTGCGCGCCCGTGGGAGGCAGACCCTGACCGGCTATCAGCGGCCAGAGGACCGGTGTCTGCTCTGACGTCATGCGCCACATCGACAGCGCCGGCAGAGCAGGAGACCACCCGCGGCCGTTCTGCCGGTAGCCGCGAGGCCCGACGAACCGCGAGAACGGACGCGCATCTGTCGAAGGAGATCGCTGGGTCACGAAGGGACTAGGTATGAGGGCTCCGTACTCACGGACATGGACCAATCAGATTCCGTCAATGCATCCGCGTCAGCGGAGCGCCCGTCACTTGAGCCGAGCCCGTCGGACACCTACGCCCAGAGGGATGGCGGCAGCAGCGAAGGCCGCGTCCTGGGCCCCATCGAGCCGCTGCGGCACGTAGCCAGCAAGCCGAACGGACGCGTCCAGGCGGCGGCCGATCTCCGTGATCGGCCACAACCGCGGCACGGTCACCGAGACCGCCGCGCTCACCCGGACCAAGGAGCGGCCTCGGGCGAGCTTCTCGTCGGTCGCCCTGACGCGGCTCACCGCACGTCTCTCGTTCGCCCTTTCGAGACGGCCACTGCGCCGACGGAGCTCGGCGCCGGTGATCGCGGACATCTCCTCCCGACCCGTGATCCGCCCGGCAGCCCGCTGGGAGACGGGTGTGAGCGAAACTGTGAGCGAGCGACGCTCCCCGGCCTCTGAGGGGACGAGGACGGGCGCGAGTGCTCCGAGGACGGCGCCCTGCTCCGGCAGCAGGATGGTGTCGGTGATACTGACCCAGTCGCCGTGGCGGTACTGGCGCAGCTCGGTGACGGCTTGCGTGGGTCCTGCCGCAGCGAGGGGCACACCGGTGGTAATGCGTCGCTGCCCTCGCGAAGCGATGTCGGCGGCGAGCAGACTCGCGCGATCACCGGGTTCAAACCCAGTCCGGATCGCCGTCGCGAGACCATTCGTGTCCAGCCATGAGACGCGCGTGCAGCCCATCGTGCCGAGCAACCGCGCCTCCACCTCACCGAGGACGCCGTACAGCACTCGGGCTCTGCCGGTGACACCGGACCCGGCCCGCTTCGCTGTGCGACTCATCCGGTCCTCGCTCACGACCACGGTCAGGAAGGCCTCCGTGCGCACCGATGCAGGCAGCAGCTGGGCGGCAAGGATGTCGTTTACTCGACGTGCGAGCTCAGGCCCGCCAGGACGCCGGTGCCTCCGTACCCAGTCCTGGCGTTCGGCGCCGTCGTCCGGCACGGTACGCACCTGCATGGTGATCAGCTCGACGAGTTCGGCACGCGATGCAGCCTCGCAGAGCTCTGCCAGCCCCGCTCCCATCCGGTCGCGGGCCTCGGGCTCGGTGAGCCCAAGCCCAGGATGCTCGATGACGGCCGTGGCCGCCCAGGTACGGCGAGCATGATCCTGGATCACGGCTACCCGGGTCAGGTGATGTGCGTACGGCGGTCCCGCGTGAATCTCGATGCCGGCCAGGACACCTGGCAGATCGACGAGGTTCAGGTCGTCCGCGATCCCGGCCGCAACCTTCGACTGCCACCGAGTCCATCCCATCGCGCCTCCGATCCCATGCGCCGCCAGAACGCCGATCCATTGCGCAGCCGTCCAGCCCCTGACCGGCACCACGACCAAGAACGTCAAGAGCAGCCAGACGGGGATCCAGAGGAGCAGCCATGCCCAGCGGGCGGCGTTCACCGTGAGCCAGACCGGCAGGCCGCCAAGCGCTAGCAGGGCGAGCTGGAGACCGGTGAGGCCGAAGAACCAGCCGGTGCGGTCCCGTAGGTAGTCCGAGTACGTCGTACTCACGTTGGCTTGCCTTCGGGCGTGTCCGTCTCTTGCCTTTCCGGCGCGCGTGGCTGCGCGTCGGGTGCTTCAGCGGTGTCTGTACCGAGCACCGCGCTTGGCGGCGGGCCACCCATGCGCCGGTCAGGACTGTAGTGCGGGTAGTACGGGTGTCCGTCTCCGATGCCGGCGCTGCTGAGGACGTCGGTCCCGACGTTGATGGCCGCATGCGCCGCCTTGGAGACAGCTCCCACCGCGGCAACCACAACCCCTGCGCCTGTAGCGGCCGCCGATCCTGCTGCCGCAAAGCGACTCGAGGTCGCGGCGTCTGCGCTGGCTTCTCCCATCGAGCGGCCTGCGCCATCAGTCTGCGCGGCGACCACGGGGCCTCCGGCTTGTTGTCCCGAGAGCAGGTTGCGTACGCCGCCAAACGACGCCATCGAGGCCCGCATCGCCGCACCGCTGGAAGTCCCCGGATCGACGAAAGCCAGCAACCGAAAGACGATGAACGGGCAGAGCGCACCGATGAGGATGATGACGCCGCCGACGACGGCCATGCCGACAGTGGCCTCCGTGGATTCGCCGGCTCCACTCACCACGGATTCACTGATCTTCTGACCGATCCCCAGCACCAGTGCGGACAGAGGCGCGATGAGCAGCGCGGAGATGAACCACCTCAGCGACTTCCAGAACCAGGCGCGTCCCACGTCCGACAGGAGGCCCGCCGCAGCGATGGGCGACGTCGCGGCAAGCAGCATCAACGCCGCCTCTCGCACCAGCATCAGGAGCAGATAAATGATCGCGGCCGGCCAGATCAGGAGCCAGGCGCAGATACCCAGAACGCTGGCCGTGACCGTGTCGGTGACCTGGCGTGGCCATGTGGTGCCCGGCTGGTACCCGGCGAAGGAGTCAACGCCCAGCAGCTCGTGCAACAGTCCCTGCGTGAGTCCACCGGCCGCCGTCACCAGTGCAGCCGCGACTCCGACGTACCCGAGCCATACGGCACCGAACTGCAGGACACCAACCAGGAGCCGGCCAAGGGACTGTCCGTCCCGTCGGAATGCCGCAGCACCGATTTGGGCGAATCCCATGATCAGCGCGATGGTGAGCCCGATACCGAAGGTGTACGGGTACACCGAGCCCATTGGCCCGCCCGCCGACAGGTCAGGCGTCGTCGCCGCGTCGACGCCTCGAAATGCGGTGTTGAGCACCCACAGGCCGGACGACCAGGAGGCGACCATCGCGGAGGTCCAGGCCTCGCCGACAGCTTCGGAGGCGGCGTCACCGAGCCACTCGAGCGGGTTCAGGGTGAACCAGGGCGCGAGGAGCGGCGTCATCGCAGCACCCGGTAGCCAGCCTCGAGCGCGGCGGTCGTCCCTGGCCACACCGACGGCGCCTGCTCGGGCTCGTCTCCTGCGCCGATCATCCATCGCCCTTCGACCCACGTCATGCGTTGGCAGTCAGCGGACGCAACGCTGGCGGTCTTGGTCTTGGTCGCGGTGACGACGAAGTCAACGCACACGACGGCCCCTGCCCCGTCGACGTCCCGAATCAGACCCATCTCCGGTGATGCCGACACGGTCAACGCAATGTCGCCGCTGCGGGTGGCACCGGCTGAGCTGAGGAGAGCGGCCACAGCCTGCACGCCTGACCAGGATTCGGCACTCGGTCCGCCAGGAACTGCCCACTGCCTGATGACCTGCTGGGCGACGTCGACCGAGGCCGCCTGGAGCACTCGCTGGTCGATCGCGATCAGCTGCGCCAACGCTCCCTCCGGGGTCCGCGGGAACCCGCTCGAGACGCCCACGGGCCCGAGAACGGTCGGCGCCGGGAGAACGATCTCCTCGAACGTCTCGGTGGTGAGCTCGCTCGCCCCAGTCGCCACCTCGGTGCTGGGCTGCGTACCCCGCGTGAAGTCGGGCGATGCGTGGTCGAGATCCTGGGACCCAGCGCCGTCCGTCCCGCTGCCGGCCGGTCCAGCGAGCACGGAGTAGTAGACACCCAGGCCGAGACCGACGACCACGGCGAGTAGCGCAACGGCTCCGGTCACCAGGACGGCGATGAGCTTGCCGCGACCCCACTCGGGCATTGCCTCCGTGTGCCTCTTGCGTCGCATCCTCAGCACCCCCTGCCGGTGATGCCCGTGAGGATCGCGTAGATCGACACGAACAGGATCGCGGAGAGAACGGTGACGGCGAGCCCCATCGCGCCGTACCGCGATCCATGTGGGTGTGCGAACACCCGGCTGAGCACGATGGCGCCGATGGAGACGAACCCGGCTACCGCGATCAGGGCGAGGGTTCCCCACTTGACCCAGCCGAGGATCTCGTCATCCCACGTCCCCAGGCCGGGCGGTGCCTTGGGGCAGACGTTGGTCAGGAGCGGCACGAGTGTGTTCATCGGCATTCCTCGTCCCTCGCGGCTGTCGCGGCATCGCGCTCGAGGACGTCCAGAAGCCGGCTGGCCGATGCGAGGAGGGTCTTCGGCAGAGGCCGGTCGTCCAGGCCCTCTGTCGCGAGACGCCGGTCATGGTCGAAGCAGACGACTCGTCCGGACGCCAGGAGCTCGGCCACCCGAAGCCCCGCTGAGGCTTCGACGACGCGAGGGAGTCGGCGGTGCCCGACTGCTGCGAGCAAGATGCCGGGGGCGGCAAGCCGGTGCAGTGCTACCTCGGCGAAGCGAAGGCCGGGGATGGTGGCGCGGCAGACAAGTACGACGCCAGCGTGGCCGCCCCGGTCTACGCGAGAAGCATCGTGACAGCCGGCGTCCACGAACACCAGTCCGTCGCCCGTCGCCGCTGGCTCTCGGACCCGATCTGAGTGGAGGGGTCGTCGTACCTCGACAGAGCCTCTGGTGCCGACAGCCCAACCGCCGCGAGGCGGGAGTTCCTGCCGCGCAACAGCGAGAAGTCCGGAGGCTGCGCGTGGATTGGTATCGATCAGGATCGTCCGGCCGAGTCTGCTGGACGCCAGATCTGCGAGCGCGATAGCGACTGAGCTCGTTCCGGCCCATGAGTGAGCGCCCACAACGAGGACAGTGTCGGAGGCATCGGTATCGAGGTGGTGGAGCGCAGCGTCGCTCGTAGAGGTTTGCGAGGTCCGGCCGTCGAGGACGGCTCGAAGCTGACGCCGGTCCAGCATGGTCAGTGACATCACTCGACGCCCTTCCCCTGGGAAGACCTCAAGGCGATCGCCGTGCGAAGCGGGGCCGCAGGGACTCTGATCAGCGCGTTCCTGGCCCGGGCCGCCTTACGGAGCCTTCGAACCACTTGCTCGAGCGCCTGCGCGGTCGCGTCCAAGTCGCCCTCGGCCATGGTGTCGAGCAGGCCCACGACCCACTCGGGGTCGTACACGCCGGCTGGCGCAGATCTGTTGTCCGTCACGTCCATGTCGGCCGTAGGCGGCACGGCGATCCGCTTATGGACAGCCATCACGCCACCTCGAGGAAGTACTCGACTCTCGCCTCTCGGAGCAATGTGAGCACCCGGTCGCGCTCTCGGACGACGGTCTTGATGCACACCCCGCGTCGATCGGCTACCACCTCGACGGCGTGCATCGAGCAGACGCCCCGCTTCAACTTCAGCACTCCCCTATCAAGGGTCTGCCAGCCCGCCGCAACCAGTTCGAGCATCAACCTGGCGTCGTCGGTTGTGATCCGGTTGCCGCGGACGCACCACTCGAGGTACTCCACGAGCTCACTCCGCGACTCCGCGGCTGTCCCACTCTCAGAGGGCTCGGGCATCGGCGTGATGGCACCATCGGCGATGTCGTCAGGCGGCCGGACGACCAGCCGCTTTCTGTCCCTCGGGGGGTCTAGGAAGTACTCGAGTGCGGAGCGCCGAGTCGCGTGCCGGAGACTAGTGGCGAACGCTCGGGTGCGCCGCTGCCAGGGGAAGGTTCGGATCTCCAGCCACAGGGACGTCATGACGACGTGGTCGACGTCAGGCCCCAGGTCGCGGAGCTCGATCGCCACGCCGAGGGCCTCGCCGGCCAGCTGGTGGGCGACGGCTCGAGCGGCGAGCTCGTCATCCCCTCCGTCCTTGGCCGCGAGCCGGACCAGAGCGCCGAGGAGCTGATCGGCCTCCGCCCCGCGTAGGTCGCGCAGCTCCGCGAGTTTGGTCAGACTTCCAAGCACGGGCTCAGCGCTGACCCACCGCTCCCAGACGGGTCCTATGACCCGCTCCGCAAGCTCTTCCGCCGACATGTCCAGGTGCTCGATCGGCTTCATCACCGAGTCCTTTCGTGAGACGCAACGTGCGTTCACGGTCGGACCCGGGTCTCATTGAGTGCCTCACCACTTGTCTCACCTGTGGAAACATGCCTCCAAGCGCTGCCCGTCGATGGGCTGGTGAGCGATGGCTGGCCTCACCAGTAGGCAGCAAATGAGGGCTTCCTGGAGCGCGACAGTCGCTCTTGGGAGGAACCCCGGAGACCAGCGAAGTTGCGGCCTACCGCCCACTATGACGCAGGGTGATTCCGCCTCTTAATCGCAACCAGTCAACTTCTTCACGCCTACCGGCACCTCCTGGCACGCTGATGCAATCGCTGGCCACCAGCGCGACTGGCCTTGACGGAAAACCCTTCCATAGCGGTTGGAGGTCTGGCGGGCGTGACATAGGAAGACCCCGCGTCTGGCTCGGGAGACCATGACCATTAGGACGCGCTGCTCCTCGAGGAGTTCCTCTTCGGTTTCGGCGTACGTGCTGGGGACGTGGCCCTCCTCGAGCCCGTTTACGACCACCCAGTCGAACTGCTGGCCTTTGCCGGTGTGGGCATTGAGGACGTGAACCCCGGGCTCACTGGCGGAGGTTCCCCGCACGTCGCGGACTCTCGAGAGGACCTCCCTGAGGTCGAGGCCGAGCAGCTCCATCTCCAGCAGTTGCTCGCAGGCGCTCTGGACATCGTTGAGCGTCTCCACGTCTGAGCGGCGCAGGGCGGACGACACGCGTTGCAGAAGGTCCTCGACCTGGTCCGCGTATGGAACCCCTTGCCGAACGTGGCGCGCCTGACGCTTTAGCATCGCTGCCACCTGCGGCGTGTCGAGAGCGATGTCCCAGAACTGGGGTTTGTGCTTCGCATGTGTGAAGGCCCGCTCGAGTGCTCCTCTCCGGTACTCGGAGCGGCAGATGACCCCGATGCGGTCATCCGGGTACTTGCCGGCCACGTAGTCGCAGAGTGCGACCACGCCGGTCGCCTCGGCGTCGTCGGTGTCGAAGGCCATCGCGTACGCGACGCCGCCATTCGGCCAGCGGTCAGGATCGGCGGCAGTCAGCGGGGTGGCTCCCAGGGTGGCCGACAGTGCGTTCACGACGGCGAGCACCGCGGGTGATGAGCGGAATGAGACGTCGAGATCGACGGGGACGTAGCCGTCGTCTTTCAGCTTCGCGAGTACTTCGAGTGGGGCCGCACCGGCCCAGCCGAAGATTCCTTGATAGGGGTCGCCCACGTACATGGCATTGGCGTTAGTCACGCGGCGTGCGACGTCGAACTGCTGGAGCGTGAGGTCTTGGAACTCGTCGACGAGCACCGCATCGTAGTGCTCCTTGAAGACGTCTGAGACGCGTTCGTCGCGCAAGATGAGCTGTGCGTGACGGAGGAGATCCCCGTAGTCGAGGTATCCCGCGTCTTGCCGTTCGCGTTCCACCTTAATGGCGATGTCGTTGTTGGACCCGACGACCCGCTCCATCAGCTCGTTGTCAGTGAGCGGTTCGCGCTTCGCCGAGTCCAGGATCTCCGTGGCTGCCTTCTGCTCCCGCCAGTTCGACGTCTGCCGGGCCAGCGCCTTCTTCATCCATGTGCGGTTCGGATACTCGACGTCGGCAGCCAATCCGGTCAGGTTCCCGTGCGCCTGGACCAGCCGGATCGCGAACTCGTGGAAGTTCACGACGTCCACCCAACGTCGGGCTCGTGCTTCTCCGAGCTGCTCTTGAAGGCGCTGCTTGATGTTGTCGCGAGCGCGGTTAGTGAAGGTCAACGTGAGGATCTTGCGCCGCGGCCGCACCCGCCCCGCCGCCAGTAGGTGGGCGGCGCGCATCGCCAGCACCTCGGTCTTGCCGCACCCAGGAGGCGCCGTAACCAGCATGTGGGCCGCCTTGCCGGTAACGGCGGTCTTCTGGGCACCAAGCGGTTCTGCGCTCACGATGCGGCTCCAGCGACATAGCTGAGCAACCCCGCGAGCGAGTCGCTCGCGTCCACGTGTCCGGCGGTGAGAATCGTGGCCACGGCTCGGGCAGCCGGCGTCTTGCGGGAGTCCTTGCTGGTGATGAAGTCAGCCACCTGTTCGTTGGTCAGGTCGCTGGCCGCGCTGACACCGGCCGCTTGGCACAGCCCTCGTTCTTGGGCGACGCCCTCCTTAACCAGCACGGCGACGAGCGTGGCGGCTCCGAGAGCGGCCGCGTACTCGTGCTCGAGGTCCTTGCGGGCGACGAAGAAGCCCTTCTTGGCGAGCTTCTTCGGGCTCGTCTTCAGAATGCCAGCCCAGGATGCTTCGCGGTCTTCGTCGCACAGGCCGCAGAGGTCGATGTCGAACCCGGTGGTACCCAGGATCTTGGTGACGTGCTTGAACTTGTCCGCGCCGTCGAGGGCGAACACGGTGACCCCTTCGCGGTCGAGGCTGATGCCCTTCGCCGCGGCCGCTGCTTCCACGACGATTCGGTCCGCGAGTCCTTCGACGATGAGTACCCGCCTGGCGGTAAGCGCCTCAAGAAGCTGGGGCGTCCACCACGCGACCTGCTCCTTCTCGACGGCGGTGAAGTTGTGGGCGGCTATCTGCTTTGAGCGTCGCTCATGGCTGACGACCAGGACGTGCTTCGGCTCGAACTTCTGGATCACGTACGGGGAGTGCGTTACGACAAGACGCTGCTGCTTGGAGTCGGCCAGCAGACCAGCGACCGTACGTTGACTGCTCGCGTGCAGGTGCATCTCGGGCTCGTCCACGGCGACCACGTTCGCTTGCTGCTGAGCAAGGTCGAAGAACGTCAGAGCCATCAGTTGCCGCAGCCCGTCACTTTGCTCGTCGAGCGACTTCAGTGCCTCGTCCTCACGGAGGAAGAGCGTGACGTCCTGCAGAGGTTCCTCGGCCGGGTCGACGGCCGTCCGCAGCGCGAGCGCGTCCTTGTCCATCGTGCGTGGCAGCGACCGCGAAAGATGCTGCGCGATCTCCTCGCGCAATTGGGTGAGTGCGGGGTTCGACTCGAGGTCCTTGTGGAAAGTGTCCATGAGCGAGACGAGGGCCGTCGAACCGGTCCCGAGGTCGACGGCGTTGAGCATCGCTCGCAGCGGGCTGTGCTTTCCGTCCATGAAGTCGACGGCTGTCGAGCGCGTAGCTGGCAGGTAACGCCAGCCGATGACCTCCAACTGGTCGCGCGATGGTGATCGCCTGGCGCCCGCATCCGGGAAGAAGCGGTCGACAACGACCTCCTTCTCATCCTCCTCGGAGATGCGAACCTCGAGCTCGATCGTGAGTTTGGCTGGCTCGGCGCCATCGAAGTGGACCTCGTAGGGGAACGAGCCGGCCTCTTCCGGTGACAGGTCGGTGAGGTCAGCGGTCACGACGAGCGCCTCGTCGGCCTCGCGCAGGTCGCTTGGCGACAGTGCCGCATAGAGCTGCTGCACGGTGGCACCAAGGAGCAGGTTGAGGAGCCGCAGGAGAGATGACTTACCGACGTCGTTCGCGCCGATGATGCACAGGTGGTCGCGCACCTCAACGGACATGTCCTCCAGGACGCCGTGATTCGTGATCGCGAATCTCGACAGCTTCATGGTTCCCCTCTCCGTATCGCTTGCCGGAGCCTGGCTCCGGGTGGAGGCTAGTCGGCCTGATCGAGCTCTCCGGACATTTCGGCGCGTCGGCACCGCTGACTTTCGCGCATAGAGTCGAGGACCTGTGGTGGAACATTGGCCAGTCCTCCATCTTGCGGGCGACGCGGACCTACCAGCCCTACGTTCCGTCCGGAGGTGATGACGGAGCTCCGATGGATGCGTGGAAATGCCGAGCCCAACGCCTGCGGCGAATGCTGGCAAATCACGCGGAGCAGAGAGTCGTCCCAATTGAGGAGGTTTGTCGACTCTGCCGTCTATCCTCGGCGGAGGCAAGCCCGCGTCACGCCGAGCGCTCGCTGGCCGAGTATCCCACGGGTGGACAATGAGTAACGAGATCGAGCTGATCAGTGACGGTGACGGCCTGGCGGTCATCGGGCAACCGAGGGCGGTCGAACGCTTCCTCGCCTCGGAGGGCCTGGCGTCGAGGAATCTCGAACTGTCCCGGCTCACCAAGGCGTTGGGCGCCGGCGCGGCGGCCGCGCAGGCAGGCTCCGAAGTCGCCGCCAACGCGGGCCGCTGGGTGAAGCTCACCCCGGATTCCGCGGCGAAGGTCAAAACGTTTGGTCTGATGCCGAGCAAGACGCCCGGCGTCAGCCACGCAATGATCGGGAAGCCGGGCAACGTCACGTCATGGCTCCAAATCTCGACTGGCCCCGGTTCGCTGGCCTCGAACCCCGCGCTCCTGTCCGGCGCAGCGGGGATCATGACCCAGCTCGCGATGCAGCAGGCCATGGACGAGATCACGGACTATCTCGCCAGGATCGACGCCAAGCTCGACGACGTCCTCCGTGCCCAGAAGGACGCCGTGATCGCGAGCATGATCGGCGTCGGCTTCGACATTGAGGAGGCCATGACCCTCCGCGAGCACCTGGGTCGCGTCAACGAGGTCACCTGGTCGAAAGTGCAGTCCTCGTCAGCCACGATCGCGCGCACGCAGTCCTACGCATTGCTCCAGCTCGACGCACTTGCCGAGAGACTGGAGGGAAGCGCACGGATCAGCGATCTCCTTCAGGCGGCCAAGGACGCCGAGGCCACGACCCAGGAATGGCTCGCTGTCCTCGCGCGCTGTTTTCAACTACAGGATGCGATCGCCGTGCTTGAACTCGATCGCGTTCGGGAAACCGTGCCCGATGACCTGGACGGGCACAGACTCGGTCTGAAGGCCGCCCGGAAGGACCGGCTCGACTCCATTTCGCGGAGCACCGACCGACTGTTGTCACGCATGGCCGCCGCAGCCGCCTCCGCAAACCTGAAGGTGTTGCTCAACCCGTCCCAATCCCCTGCGGTCGTGAAGTCGACCACTCACGTAACCGCTGTGGTCAGCGACTTCCATGAGCGGCTCGGGTTCGAGAACTCCCTGGGGACACTCGAGACGCGACGATGGCTGGAGGCAGCCGCCGACGTCAGAGACAAGGCGCGCGACGCAGGTTCAGAACGTGTCGTCGCCGCCAAGCGGCTGGGCGGCGAGGCACGGGACCGTGCCAGGTCGATGAGGGGCAAGCTCTCCACCGGGATGGCTGAGCGAGCACTGCGCCGACAAACTAAGGACGGCCAACTCAGCGACGAAGGTTGAGCGATTCAATTGCCCACGACGTGGGCTGAGTAGCGGCCTAGCGTGCGCCGCTGCGATTCGGGTTTCGCTGCGTTCCGCACCGTTCCCGAGTGGGTCATCCCGCCGCCTTTCGGCCGATCGGAAGTCGTCGTGGGTGCGGCATCAAGCGCCTCCCGACACGCTGGCCAGCATCCGACTTGAACGCTGAGGGTGGGTGCCCCATAACGGGGGCAGAGGCGGCGACAGATCCGCCTCCGCATCGCAAGGAGAAACCCATGAACCGGCACGCACTCCCGCTCAAGAGCATCAACACTGTCGTCTCTAGGCTCGACACGGACATCCTCCTGATCGAAGGAAACAACGTCGCCGGTGACGGGTTCCGCATCGACCTCACCTGTCCTGACGCGTTCGCGAAGCTTGCCGACCGGGTCCGCATCGACCTCACCTGTCCTGACGCTGCTGTCTCTTGGCTTCTTTGGCCCGCCATTGCGAAGGGCTATGGCGTCGAAGGTCTCACGCATCTGAATCTCGTCACCCTCGACTGGTTCGACCTGCCCTTTGACGCAACTCGGTACCTGACGGACCGGTTTTTTCGACAACGAGGTGCGCGCTGCTCTGAAGGAGTGTCCGTTCCGAGAGGTCTTCCTTCTCACTGCAGGCACGCCCGACGAGAGTGAGGACGAGACAGCTGCGGCCGTGCACCCCTACCTGCGCCTCATTCCCCTCCAGCAGCTGCTCGCCATGGAGCGCGTCTACGTGACGGGGCGCATCATCGATGAAGAGTGTCGAGGCAACATCCGGGATGTCACTCACCTGAACGCACTCGTGATCGACCACGTCAGCCGCGTGCAGGGCTACGGCGAACCAATGGGACTGCTGCACGGATAGGTGACATCTGATCTGTGGCGCTGTGAAGCGCTGCTGGAAGGATGTGCACCGTGCCCAAGCCCTACCCCAAGGAGTTCCGCGACGACGTCGTGAACGTCGCTCGCAACCGCGAGCCGGGACAGACGATCAGGCAGATCGCTGCCGACTTCGGTATCGGCGAGTCCTGTCTGCGCAACTGGTTGCGCCAGGCTGATGTCGAGGACGGTCTCAAGCCCGGCACCACAGCCGCGGACAACGCCGAGCTGCGTGAGGCCAAGAAGCGGATCCGGCTGCTCGAGCAGGAGAACGAGGTCCTGCGCCGTGCTGCGGCGTACCTGTCGCAGGCGCATCTTCCGGGAAAATGATGTACCCGCTCGTCCGCGAGTTGGCCGCCGACGGGATCCCCGTGACGGTGACGTGCCGGGTGCTCGACCTCGCCCGCCAGCCCTACTACCGCTGGCTCGCTTCCCCGGTCACCGACGCCGAGCTGGCCGAGGCGTACCTGGCTAACGGCCTTTTCGACGCGCACCGCGACGACCCCGAGTTCGGCTACCGCTACCTTGCCGACGAGGCCAGGGACGCCGGCCACTCGGCGTGTGATCGGACGATGTGGCGGGTCTGCTCGAGCAACGGC
Organism: Nocardioides pakistanensis; assembly: GCF_054781215.1. Taxonomy (NCBI): domain Bacteria; kingdom Bacillati; phylum Actinomycetota; class Actinomycetes; order Propionibacteriales; family Nocardioidaceae; genus Nocardioides; species Nocardioides pakistanensis. The sequence continues at coordinate 129,173 of NZ_BAAGUV010000011.1, forward strand.
TGGTGGAGTGCTTTCGGCAAGAAGCGCGGGAAGAACGGCAAGAAGCCCGGACCGCCGGTCCACGACGACCTCGTGCAACGCGACTTCGCCGCCGACGCCCCCAACCAGCTGTGGCTGGCCGACATCACCGAGCACAAGACCGCCGAAGGCAAGCTCTACCTTTGTGCGATCAAGGACGTGTTCTCCAACCGGATCGTGGGCTACTCGATCAGCGACCGGATGAAGTCACGCCTGGCCGTGGACGCGCTGGCCAGCGCCGTGGCCCGGCGCGGTGAGGTTGCCGGCTGCATCCTGCACACCGACCGCGGGTCGCAGTTCCGGTCCAGGAAGTTCGTCCGTGCCCTGCACCGCCACGACATGGTCGGCTCGATGGGCAAGGTCGGCGCGGCCGGCGACAACGCGGCCATGGAGTCATTCTTTGCGCTGCTGCAGAAGAACGTCCTCGACCGCCGCACGTGGACCACCCGCCAAGAGCTTCGGATCGCGATCGTGACCTGGATCGAACGGACCTACCACCGCCGCCGCAGACAAGCAGCCCTCGGCCGATTGACCCCCATCGAGTACGAGACCATCATGACCACACCTGCCGCTCAGGCAGCCTGACCCAACGTGTCACCTGTACGTGCAGCAGTCCCTAACGCCACAAGGTCGAAGTGCGGCAGCGGGACGGATCCGCACCAAGGTCGACGAGTTTCTGGTTCGTCCGCTCTCACAGACGAACCGTGCCAGGCGCGCGCTACTGGAGGGCGCAGCGATCAGGACGCGACGGAGCGAAGGCTTGTCGATGAAGCCGTCGGTGGTCCGCCGACTAATCGTCAACCTCGATCGCGTGGACCCGTTTGTCACTCATGCGTGTAGCTTGGTCAGCGCCGCTGTTGACGAGGCGCACGGTCTCGAAACAGATGCGTGGATCGTGAGTCTGGCTGACCTACTGACAGTCACCCACCTGCTTCGCACATCCACTGAACTGTGGGCGTACCACGGCAAGCGAGCCGCGCAGACGGCGACAGGCTCCCCGGCTGTCTTCATGGAGACGGACGCCCTCGGGGCTTGGTTCAGGAGTAGAGAGGGCGCGTGGCCCGTACGGGAGGGTCAGCTGTTTCAGCTCGCCTTTTCCTCTGAGGAGATCAACGCCTACTACAACTATCGGGACTTCGTGTCACGCGGTGTCCAGGTGGACCCGGTGCCTCCACCCACAAGCAGGATCCCAGACGTCGTACTGAGCAGCATGTCCTCGCTGATCGGTACCGAGGCTTGGGCCGAGGCAGCTGACGCCATCGCGAACGTCCCTCCGGCCGAGTGGGATCGCTTCCGGCGTCAGATGCGACGACTCGCCTCCGCGCCCCGGACCCGAAATCAACGTCGCGCGTTACAAGATGCCGAGCGCGGCGTCGCATACGGCAAGCAACCACGTGTGATCATCCAACCAGGAGACGAGCCGCGCTTGGAGATCTCTACCGCAGTTCGCGAGTCAGGACCATCGCCGGACCTCGTCGCCGATGAAGAGGACGTCTCGGCAGTAACCCTCATCGTTCCGCGAAGTGCTTCAGCAGGTTGACGCGAGACCTTCGGCCCCAGCGTGTCCGGGCTCATGCAAGAACGCCGGGACGGTCTTCCGCGACCGTGCGTCATTCCGCCGCGTCAGCGCGCACCCCATTGTCGGTCCCAGAGTGAAGACTGCACGCATGATGAACGTCCTGATCGCGCTGGCGGTTCTTACAGGCACGGGCCTCCAAATGCTGGTTGCTCTGGTGGACGCGAAGAACGCCCACCAAGACGCACTGGCTTGGGCGCGAGCCGAAGATCAGCTAACTAAGGAGCAGCCGAGGCTGCGTCGGCGGAAGGTGCGTAAGGAACTGAGATCTTGGCGTGATCCCGAAACGGATCGCAGCTTGGCGTATGTAGACGTCGTTCTGTTGGGCTGGACCCTCCTGGTTAGCGCTGCCGCGGCGGCGACCTTCCAGGCCATCGCCGGCGCTCTCTGACTCTGTCGGCGCAGGGCACCGATGTGGGACTCGGCAAGGCCGCGAACTATGCGTGCGGCGATCGGTCCTCCCGCGTCCCTACCCCTCCCGTGGATGGAGCGATAGACCGACAAGGCATTGCGAAACGGCGCCGCCGCGAAGCGCGTCTTTCCGGCTCCCTTCTGTTGTCAACCGGTGGCGAGAAGGGCGTTGTCGTGGTGGGGCTTCCGAGCCGTCGCTGCCGGGCGTAGCGTCGGGTCTGCGGGTCCGGGAAGTGGCTGATCCGAAGTGTCGATGTGCGGGGGCAGGTCGACCGCGCTGGATTCTATAGTCGCCCCGCAGTGCCCTCCCGGGCCCGTGCCAGCCGCTTCCTGGGCGTCGGCCAGGAGCTGTCGATAGATGGCGTCGGAGATCCTGCGCTTGAGACACCTGATCGCCTCGAGGGGCTTCTTGCCCTCGGCTCGCTTGCGTCGGTAGTAGACACGGCCGTCGGTGTCGAGGCGGAGCTGGCTGATGGCTGCGATGTGGATCATGTGGTTCATCCGCCGGTTCCCGGCGCGTGAGAGCCGGTGTCGGTTCTGCTCACCGGAGGACGCGTCGAGGGGTGCGGTGCCGGTCCAGGAGGCGAACCGGTTGCGGTCGGCGAACCTGGACACGTCCCCGACATCGGCCAGAACCCTGGCTGCCACCACGGGGCCGACGCCGTGAATGTCCATCAAATGGGAGCCGCGGGCGAGCACGATCGCTTTGAGTTCGGCGGTGGCCTTCTTGATCTTGGCCTCGACCGCAACCAGCTCGGCCAGCTCTTCTGCGGCGATGCGTCGGCGGGTCTTGCCGGCGATGTCGCGAGGCCGAACGCTGGCCAGCATCGCCTTGGCCTGACCGGTGGTGAGGTCGCGTTTCGCCTGTCCTGGCAGGAGTTCTGCGAGCAGGGCCTGAAGCCGGTCGACGGTCTGGACCCGACGCCTGGTGAGTGCTTCGCGGCGGTCGGTCAGCATCCGCAGGGCTTCGAGTTCCCCGTCGAGCTGAAGCACCCGCAGGGTCTTGGTGCGGACCGCAACTGCCGCGACCGCGTGGGCATCATGGGCGTCGGTCTTGCGGTTGTGACCGGTGTCGAAGAGCCGGACCCGAGCAGCGAGTTTCGCGGGGACGTCGACGACCTGCTCGCCGTCTTCGAGGAGTCGCTGCGCGAGCGGCCGGCCTGCACCGTTGCTGCCTTCGACTGCCCAGACGCGGTTGGGCCACTTCTTCGCGTAGGTCCGCATCGCTGCGTAGCCGGCCCGGTCGGTGGTGAACCGACCTGACCCGAGCAGCTGCTCGCGCTCGTCGACGACCTCGATCGTGGCCGAAAGCTTGTGGGGATCGACCCCGATGATGACCCGCTCAGCCTGCTGACTCATGTGTTGCTCCCGCCTGTGCTCGATCCGATGGGGACGGCGAGGTGGGCATTGCTACTACGAGCAGGGCAGTCCCTTCTTGAGCCACGCCTCGTCACGGTGACCGACGGGCTGCAGACCGAAAGTGAGCCACACCAGATCAGCTGGTGGGCAGCCGCATGATGAGCTTCCCGCCGATCACCTGGACCGAGTCTGGCCAGACGTCGGTCCTAAGGGAATCGTCTAGTAGCCGCGTAGCAGACGTCCGTATCTGCCGAAAATGGATGCCGCCGAAGTCGCGAAGAAACGGGCTAGGCAGCTGGCCGTCTCAGCCCTGATCCACCGGTGTTGATTTCGTGAGCGGCGATTCGGTGGTTCGCGGTAGGCCTTGGGT